>NZ_CAMHZG010000006.1:0-127731 GCF_946190115.1 Streptococcus mitis
TGATTATCAAGCATCATCTCACCTCATCTCTAGTATAACAAAAAAGCCATCAATTTGATGACTTTTTCAGTAGACTCCACATACGGTACTGTATTTCTTTTTTCCTCATTTTTAAGTTAACTTGTTAAAGTCCCAGATTTGGTCCATCCAACCTTCATAAAAGTCTGGTTCGTGACAGACCATAAGAATAGATCCCTTGTATTCTTTGAGAGCGCGTTTGAGTTCATCCTTGGCATCCACATCCAAGTGGTTGGTCGGCTCGTCCAGCACTAAAACATTGTTTTCACGATTCATCAAGAGACAGAAACGAACCTTGGCTTGTTCCCCACCTGACAAGACCTGAATTTGACTTTCAATATGCTTGGTTGTCAGACCACAACGGGCAAGGGCTGCACGGACTTCTGCTTGGTTAAGTGCAGGAAAGGCATTCCAGACAGCCTCTAGTGGTGTTTGACGATTGCCTCCTTCTACTTCCTGTTCAAAGTAGCCAAGTTCTAGGTAGTCTCCACGTTCAACCTCCCCAGCGATTGGTGGAATAATGCCCAATAGGGACTTCAAGAGAGTTGTTTTCCCGATACCATTTGCCCCGATAATAGCAACCTTTTGATTACGTTCAAAGGTAAGATTTAAAGGCTTGGTCAGAGGACGATCATAACCAATTTGCAAATCCTTGGCTTGGAAAATAAAGCGCCCTGGTGTACGAGCCGGTTTGAAATCAAAGGATGGTTTTGGTTTCTCACTTTGCAGTTCGATAATATCCATCTTATCCAATTTCTTCTGACGGGACATGGCCATGTTTCGTGTTGCAACACGCGCTTTGTTTCGAGCTACGAAGTCCTTGAGGTCTGCAATCTCTTTCTGCTGACGTTCGTAGGCTGCCTCTAGCTGAGATTTCTTCATAGCATAGACTTCTTGGAACTGGTAGTAGTCACCAGAATAACGCGTCAGCTGTTGATTTTCCACATGGTAGACAATATTAATCACATCGTTCAGGAATGGAATATCGTGTGAAATAAGGACAAAGGCATTCTCATAGTTTTGGAGATAGCGCTTGAGCCAATCAATATGCTCAGCATCCAAATAGTTGGTCGGCTCGTCCAAAAGCAAGATATCGGGCTTTTCAAGGAGGAGTTTAGCCAAAAGTACCTTGGTTCTTTGCCCACCTGACAAAGAGGTTACATCCGTATCCATGCCAAAGTCCATGACACCAAGGGCACGCGCTACTTCATCAATCTTAGCATCCAAGGTATAGAAATCACGACTCTCCAAACGGTCTTGAAGTTCTCCCACTTCTTCCATGAGAGCATCAACATCTGCTCCGTCTTCAGCCATTTCCATATAAAGGTCATTGATACGGACTTCCGCCTTGAAAAGCTCATCAAAAGCCGTACGGAGAACATCGCGCACCGACTGCCCTTCAGCAAGGACAGAGTGCTGATCCAAGTAACCGGCAGTCACATATTTGGACCACTCAACCTTCCCTTCATCTGGCAGCATCTTACCAGTCACAATGCTCATAAAGGTTGATTTTCCTTCACCATTGGCACCAACCAGACCGATATGTTCCCCCTTGAGGAGACGGAAGGACACATCTTCAAAAATTGCACGGTCACCAAAACCGTGACTCAGATTTTTAACTTCTAAAATACTCATTTTAATTCCTTATCTTGTTTTTATACTCTTCGAAAATCAAATTCAAACCACGTCAGCTTCACCTTGCCGTACTCAAGTACAGCCTGCGGCTAGCTTCCTAGTTTGCTCTTTGATTTTCATTGAGTATTATGTAATCGTTTATAAAGTAGCCAAGCCAGATAGCCACCCAAGGTATTGGTCCACAAATCATCAATCTCAAAGACACGATTAAAATCAAAGAAAAAGTCCAAGACTAGCTGCGTACACTCGATTCCAAGACTCACTAGAAAACTGAAAAAGATCACTTTTCTTGTTTTCCGCAAGTTTGGAAGGAGATAAAGGAGTTGGAAAATCAGAGGAAAAAGTAAGAAGACATTGAGGATATTTTGTAGAAAAATCCAACATAATTGTCCAATGTCACTCACTTCACCCAGTTTCCAGAAAGAATTGAAAGGAGTCAAAAGAAAAACCAGGCGTCCAAGATGCTGAATACCTGGAGTTTCCACCCCCACGGGAGATTGTTCTTGAGGAGTAAAGCAAAAATAGACAATGCAAATGCTATAGAAAATGACTCCCCAGACTAAAATATGATTATAAGTCTTCTTCATCATTAAGGATTGACTGCTGCAACTGCTTTCTGGCGGTCACGTTTCATTGTATTAGAACGCAATTGTCCACAAGCTGCATCAATATCTGTACCATGTTCTTGACGAACCACACAGTTAACCCCTTTTTTCTTAAGCGTATCATAGAAAGCCAACACGCGCTCTTTAGGACTACGGCTATATTGGTCATGCTCACTAACTGGGTTATAAGGAATCAAGTTTACATAAGACAATTTCTTAATGTTTTTGAGCAATTCAGCCAATTCCAAGGCTTGTTCTACACCGTCATTAACTTCATTGAGCATGATATACTCAAAGGTCACACGACGATTGGTTGTTTCGATGTAGTACTCAATAGCAGCAAAGAGTTTTTCAATCGGAAAGGCACGGTTAATCTTCATGATACTTGAGCGTAATTCATTGTTCGGTGCGTGAAGGGAAACGGCAAGATTGACCTGAACTCCTTCATTAGCAAAATCACGAATTTTATGGGCCAAACCTGAGGTTGAAACCGTAATGTGACGAGCACCGATGGCCATTCCCTTGTCATCATTGATAGTACGAACGAAATTCAAGACATTGTTGTAGTTATCAAATGGTTCACCAATCCCCATGACAACAATATGGCTGACGCGTTCGTCCTGACCACGCTCATCAAAGTATTTCTGAACCAGCATGATTTGCGCTACGATTTCTCCATTATTGAGGTCACGTTGTTTCTTAATCAAACCAGAAGCGCAGAAGGTACAACCGATATTACAGCCGACCTGAGTGGTCACACAGACAGATAAACCATAGTGTTGACGCATGAGTACTGTCTCAATCAGCATGCCATCAGGCAACTCAAAAAGATATTTAACTGTCCCATCAGCAGACTCTTGAACGATACGCTGTTTCAAGGGATTGACTACAAATTGGTCATTAAGCTTAGCAATCAAATCCTTGGAAAGGTTGGTCATCTCTTCAAATGACTGGACACGTTTACGGTAAAGCCATTCCCAGATTTGATCTGCACGGAATTTCTTTTCTCCCTGCTCCAATACCCATTCCTGCATGGTTTGACGTGTTAAACTATAAATTGACGGTTTCATTTCTTCTCCTTATTCTCTACTCACTTCTGACGAATGACAAAATGACGTTGCCCCTTGTCCTCTTTCTGAGAATGCTGGTCTTTCTGACGACGTCTATTTTTCTTATCTGCATTCGGTTTTCGTTTGGTTTGAACCGGTTTCTTTCCTTTTCTAGAAGGCGTTTCTTCTTCCTTCTTACGCATTTTCTTGTCAAATGATGCTCGCTTAGGGGCTTCATTTTCTAGAACAAAATAGGCACAACCATAACTACAATACTCTAAAAGATAGTCTTGTAAACGACTGATTTTTTCAAGTTTTTCTTCTGTTCGCTCATCCTTGTAAAAACCTCGTAGACGAAGCTGTTCGTTGCTCCAGTCTCCAACGATATAATCAAACTTGGTTAAGACTTCTGAAAAACGCTGATTAAAAGCCGTCACATCAAAGGCATCCTTGATATTTTCCACCAAGGAAAAAGCTATCCCTTCCGTGTCAACCTTGTCCCCATGTAAATGGAACTCAGGACCAGGAAACTTGTTATAGTTGTATAATTCAGGTGCAATTTCTTTTCGCATAGATATCCTTTTTCACGATTACTTAATACTTTATTCTACCATAATTTCTAGCAGTTAGCACGTTTCTCATAAAAATGAAAAAAGTCTGACGATTTTGTCAGACCAAAATAATATAACCTTAAAAAGAGAAGAACAATTCTTCCCTCCAACTATCATTATTTAGCAGATGCGTACAATTCATCTACTTTGTTCCAGTTGATCACTGAGAAGAAAGCTTTGATGTAGTCAGGACGCACGTTGCGGTATTTCACATAGTAAGCATGTTCCCAAACGTCCAAGCCCAAGATTGGTTTTTTGCCTTCTGAGATTGGTGTGTCTTGGTTTGCTGTTGAAGTCACTTCAAGTTTCCCTTCTTTGTTGACAACCAACCATGCCCATCCTGAACCGAAACGAGTTGTTGCTGCTGCAGTGAAGGCTGCTTGGAATTCTTCAAATGAACCAAATGTTGCATCGATTGCTGCTGCAAGTTCTACTGATGGAGCTGTTTTTTCAGGAGTCATCAATTCCCAGAAAAGAGCGTGGTTCAAGTGTCCACCACCATTGTTGATAAGCGCTTGACGGATATCAGCTGGGATAGATTCTACATCAGCAAGCAAGGCTTCAAGATCTTCACCGATTTCAGGGTGTTTTTCAAGAGCTGCATTAGCATTGTTGACATAAGTTTGATGATGTTTGTCATGGTGCAAGTGCATTGTTTCCGCATCGATGTATGGTTCCAAAGCGTCGTATGCATATGGAAGATCTGGTAAGATAATAGCCATCTGTAATACCTCTTTTTCTTTCTATATGAAAATGATAACGCAAACATTCACTTTTTTCAAGTTTTTTGCTTATAGATGAAGAAATCACTGAAATACTTTCTAATAATACTCTTCGAAAGTCTCTTCAAACCGCGTCAACGTCGCCTTGCCGTAGATATGTTACTGACTTCGTCAGTCTTATTTACAACCTCAAAACAGTGTTTTGAGCTGACTTCGTCAGTCTTATCTACAACCTCAAATCAGTGTTTTGAGCTGACTTCGTCAGTCTTATTTACAACCTCAAAGCAGTGCTTTGAGCTGACTTCGTCAGTCTTATTTACAACCTCAAAGCAGTGCTTTGAGCAACCTGCGTCTAGTTTCCTAGTTTGCTCTTTGATTTTCATTGAGTATAAAACAAGCAAATCAGCAAGAAACCCACGACAAGATAATCCTGACGTGGGTTGTAGTTTCAAAAAATATCAATTTACCTGACTAGCAATCTGTAGGAGTGCTTTTTCAAAAAGGAAACCTTTTTCATAAAGACCTGTCTTAATCTGATAGTCTGTCTCAATCAAATAAGAAATAGCTTGCTTCAAAAAGCTCAAGGAAAGTCCTCGCGCATCTCTCAGCGCAAACTTGATTTGATAGGGATTAGGATTGCGTCCGAGAAAACTTCCTAGACTACTTGCAATCTGAGATTCTGTTTGCCCAGACTCCGACAAAATCTTCACCTGAGTAAAAGTCCGAAATTGTCCTAGCATGACTGCAATCAGTTTAATTTCATCTTCACCTTGCAAGGTCAAGTCTCTAACCAAATCGCGCGCCTGGTCCATCTTTTTAGTCAGAATAAACTGAGTTAAATCAAAAATATTATCCTGTAAGGTCTTGGGAATAGCGTTAACAATATCCTCTTCCTCGATAACAGAGTCTTCCTTATAGGACTGTAAAAAGAGGAGATTTTTCTGAATTTCACTAAATTGAAAACCCGACTTGACGAGAAGATTTTCAAAAGAATGATTAGCAAACTGCAGACCTTGTTTCTGACTCCACTTTTGGAAATACTGGCGCAATTCTTGTTCTTTGGATTCTACTGCATCAAAGACCTTGGCATCCCGCTTAAGTAATTTAACCAACCGCCTTTTGCTATCCAGCTTTCCTTCTGCAAAGATTAACAACTTGCTTGTTGGTGAAGGATTATCAAGGTATTCCTCAAATGACTTGAGCTCATCATCTGTTAAAAAGCGTTTCTTGGCTGTTGTGATATCGACAAAATGATCCAATATCACGATTTTCTCATCCGAAAAGAAAGGAAGGCTGACTAACTCCAGTTCCACATCCTTGTAAACTACTTCTTTCATATCAAAGTAGGCAAAGTTGAGGTCAGCAGAATCATAGCCAATCTGTTTCAATACTTGACTCTTCATAACTTCAAACTGACCCTGATCTGTCCCTGTAAATAGGCTCAGACTAGGTAAATTTAATAAAGTCAACTTCTGACTTTCTTCAATGGCTAGCATCTTCTCTCCTTTCTTCTGATTTTTTAATGAATTTAGTCAATATAGCGCAATTTCCCACGGAAATCTTCTAGGCTTTCGTACCCTTTTTCCGCCATGATTGCTTTCAGTTCATTGGTAATTCGGTCAAAAGCACCGACGCCTTCTTTATGAAGGGTGGTTCCCACCTGCACCATGCTCGCTCCACAGAGGATATGTTCAAAGGCATCACGACCAGTCAGAACGCCACCTGTTCCGATGATTTGGATTTGAGGATTTAAGCGTTGGTAGAAAGCATGAACATTGGCTAGAGCAGTTGGTTTAATATACTCCCCACCAATGCCACCGAAACCATTTTTAGGACGAATAACGACAGATTCGTCTTCTATATAGAGGCCGTTTCCGATAGAGTTAACGCAGTTGACAAACTTGAGAGGATACTTGTTGAAAATAGCAGCTGCTTGATCAAAGTGAACAATGTCAAAATATGGTGGGAGCTTAATCCCAAGAGGTTTGGTAAAGTAGGCAAATACTTCTGACAAAATCCGGTCTGTTGTCTCAAAATCATAGGCAATCTGAGGTTTTCCTGGAACATTTGGACAGGATAGGTTTAGCTCAGTCAGACCACGAAAATCACTCTCTTGGACTTTTTTCAAAATAGTATGGGTTTCCTCTGGAGACATGCCAACTAGAGATAAAAAGAAAGTTCGGTTTGGCTCTTTTTCCTGCAAATCCAAAAGATAGTCCAAATAATAGTCTAAGCCATTATTTGGTAAGCCCATAGAGTTGATAGAACCAAGTGGAACATCTTGATAGCGTGGCTCAGGGTTCCCCTGACGAAAGTCCAAGGTCGCTGTCTTTGTGACAAAGGTTCCTGCAACTGAGTTTTTAACCCCTTCTAGCTCCTCTATCGTCATACAAGCCACACCTGCTGCATTCATCAAGCAATTGTCAAACTCAAAACCAGCAATTTGTGATTTTGTTGATACCATGATTCTGATCCTCCAGATTCCTTTTATTGCTAATATTATACCACATTTTCAGATTTTCTCTTTGAGAAAGATATTTACAAGAAAAAGGTTCGTTTTTTATCTATTTTAAAAAGTCTCAAAACTAAATTGATAGAATTTTTAGAAAATTTTTGTTTTTTCTCTTTACAGTTAAAAAAAATTCTGCTATAATGACACACATAATTAAATTTGAATTTAAGGAGAACGATATGACATCTGCTAAAGAATATATCCAAAGCGTGTTTGAAACTGTAAAAGCTCGTAACGGGCACGAGGCTGAATTCCTCCAAGCTGTTGAAGAATTTTTCAACACTTTAGAACCTGTATTTGAAAAACACCCTGAGTATATCGAAGAAAATATCTTGGCACGTATCACTGAGCCAGAACGCGTGATTTCTTTCCGTGTTCCTTGGGTTGACCGTGATGGAAACATTCAAGTAAACCGTGGTTACCGTGTTCAATTCAACTCAGCTGTTGGACCATACAAAGGCGGACTTCGTTTCCACCCAACTGTAAATCAAGGGATTTTGAAATTCCTCGGATTTGAACAAATCTTTAAAAACGTCTTGACTGGACTTCCTATCGGTGGAGGTAAAGGTGGATCAGACTTCGATCCTAAAGGTAAAACAGATGCTGAAGTGATGCGTTTCTGCCAAAGCTTCATGACTGAATTGCAAAAACACATCGGACCATCACTTGACGTACCTGCTGGTGATATCGGTGTTGGTGGACGTGAGATTGGTTATCTTTACGGTCAATACAAACGTCTTAACCAATTTGATGCTGGTGTCTTGACTGGTAAACCTCTTGGATTTGGTGGTAGCTTGATTCGTCCAGAAGCAACTGGTTACGGTTTGGTTTACTACACTGAAGAAATGCTTAAAGCTAACGGTAATAGCTTCGCTGGTAAGAAAGTTGTTATTTCAGGTTCTGGTAACGTTGCTCAATACGCTCTTCAAAAAGCAACTGAACTTGGTGCAACTGTTATCACTGTATCTGACTCAAATGGTTATGTCATCGATGAAAATGGTATCGACTTCGATCTTTTGGTTGATGTTAAAGAAAAACGTCGCGCTCGTTTGACTGAGTATGCAGCTGAGAAAGCAACCGCTACTTATCATGAAGGTTCTGTATGGACTTACGCTGGAAACTATGACATCGCTCTTCCATGTGCGACTCAAAACGAAATCAACGGTGAAGCAGCTAAACGTTTGGTTGCTCAAGGCGTTATCTGTGTATCTGAAGGTGCCAACATGCCAAGCGACCTTGATGCCATCAAAGTTTACAAAGAAAATGGTATTTTCTACGGACCTGCTAAAGCTGCAAATGCCGGTGGTGTAGCCGTTTCAGCCCTTGAAATGAGCCAAAACAGTCTTCGCCTTTCATGGACTCGTGAAGAAGTTGATGGACGTCTCAAAGACATCATGACAAACATCTTCAACACAGCTAAAACAACTTCAGAAACATACGGTCTTGATAAAGACTACCTTGCAGGAGCTAACATTGCTGCCTTTGAAAATGTAGCAAACGCTATGATTGCACAAGGTATTGTTTAACATTCATTTGCTCAATCCTCAATCGCTCCGATTGAGGATTTTTTGGTTGAGTTAAACAGTTAGAAAATTACTTACTCGCCCCTTTCTTACCCACTAGCCAAAAAAAGAAAAACCGCTACTCCTAAGAATAGCGGTTTAATCATGTTTTTAAGCTACTAATGTAGTCGCTCTATTATTTGGCGCTTTTTTCTTTTAAATACTTTTTACCCAGTTCAACTTCTTAAGAAGGCCAAATGATATTCTCCATTCAATTTAACTGCTACTTTCTCGTGGATAGACTGATTTTCTAAAGAACATATTTCTCCATATTTCCAACTTTCATGCTCCCCTGATAATCTAGTGACTGACTTCACTTGATTATCTAAGTTAGCAACTGTAGCACTAAGCTCTTCTTTTGGAACAATTTCTTCAGTAATTGTAAATGATTGTTCCCCTATCTTCAATTCTCTGGCTTCTTGCTCATTGATAGCAAATCCTCCTACTAAGTGAACATTAAATAAGTCAGAAACTTTTAGTAGTTCTTCTTTAGAAATATTATCAAGTAGTCTACATTTATAGAAAGTACTATCAATTTTTATGGCAAATTCTCTATTTTTGGTCTGATATAAGTCACCAATCTCCAACAAATCATTCTTTATTTCATAAGTATCATCATGATTGCTTACTTTACTTTCAATATCTTCATATGAAATTAATTGATTAGTTACACCATAATGCTCTCCTTTATAATCGAATCGATTATAACTTGAGTCGAGAAATTTAACATCATACTTCTCATATGTACATCCAGTCAATCCAAGTAAACTTAAGAAAAAAATTACGGAAAGATAGATCTTTGTGAATTTCATAGTTCTCCTCCTAATTTTCTATAGTTAAATTATCAAAAATTAATAACGCTTCTCTCCAATATGTCTTGACAGACTTATTTTGGATATGAAGTAAAGTCAAAACAATTCCCAAACTTCCATCCAAAAATTTAACACTTCCTTCATTTCCATCATAGCATATAATTAAACGCCTTTTCTGCTCACAATTACTAAATTAGCAACAAACAATAATACAACATAAAAAGTTAAAGCTAGTAAATTGGTTGTGCTTCTAGAATTATTTTCTAAAATTATATTAACTGGTAAAATTACTGGAATCCAAAAAATATTAAGAAAAACTTTATTTGTTGCAAATAATATAAATAAACTTTCTACAACAGCTAAAAGTAAATTTCCACCTTTCGCAATAAACAATGTCAATAGCATGTGGAAATGATTTAGCAATATTAGTAATAACCAACTAACTATTCCTACGTAAAAATAATATGAAAAGTGTCCTAACTCTATACCTACAACTACCCATAAAGGAATAGTGAGTAAAGATAATAGTAAATCTAACACAAAAAGTTTCGCTCCCCATATACTGGATATATTTCTCCCGCTCCTAATATTCTGATAATTATTAGCATTGATTTCTTGTTCAGATACTAATAAAGTGATTATCGTAGTTATCATACAATAGCCTAACATGGGTAAAAAGATAATATTTTCCAATACAATTGTGTTATTTACAGATAATATGTAAATTGGAATTGTCAATAGTTGTATAGTAGACAAAATCAAAATAATGTATAGTTGATACGAACCTTTAAATTTAAACATTTCACTTTTTAGCAATTGGATCATTACTTAACCTCCAATTTAACATTAACAAAGAAACAATAAATAGAATCAATGATAGAAATACGGTAAATACTACCATTTTAACGTCTGTTACATGATTTGTTAAATCCAAATCTCCTGACGGTTTTATATACATAAGACTATAAGCAATTTTATAATGATATGTAAAAGGAAAGAAGAACCAAAAGCTACTTTGAGCGATAAAAGGTGCAACCAAAAAACAAATCAAGGAGTTAATAGATACTAAGATATAGGGGTTGATCCGTTTCGAAAATAGATACAAGAGTGGCAATACCCATATGGATGTTATCGAAATAAGTACTAAACAAATTAAGTCACCAATTATATTCAATGATATTAAGTCGCCATACAAAAAATTACTTGTAAATAATAATATAGCTAAAAACCATACGTTCGAAATGAGTAAATCTTTTAATTTTAAAAGTATCTTTACGATATATATTTTTATGCTATCATTTCGAAAGTATATATTCTGGAAGTTTCCTGCAGCTTCTTCTGCTTTATAATCATATAAAAATAACAATCCAATAAGCGTATACAAAAAGACGGCTTCCCACCAATATATTGAAAAACTTTCTAGAATACTCGGTCCAACAAGTAATACAGCTATTAAAATCGACAATCCAGGAGCTATTATCAAGAATTTTTTGGATGTATTTTTTCGCTGTTTTAACCATTCTGATTTAAATATTTTTATCATATTGCGTCACCTCCATGAACAATTCTTATAAATAAAGATTCTAAATCATCACTTTGAACATTCGAACCATCGTAAAAAATTTGACCATCATGTAAAATAACAACTTTATCTGCCACTTTACTAACTTCATACAGTTGATGGCTAGATAAAAGAATTGTCATTCCTGATTTCTTTAAAGAAATCATTAAATTCAACAATTCCTTTATACCATCTGGATCCAATCCATTGGTAGGTTCATCTAAAATGAGCAAATCTGGACTAGTAATTATTGCCATACCTAATCCCAAACGTTGTTTCATACCTAAAGAAAAGCTCCCTGCTTTTTTCTTTCCCGTATTAGATAGCCCAATCAAGTTTAATACTTCATTAATTCGTTCGTCAGAAATGTCATATAACAATGCTCTTGTTTTTAAGTTATCATAAGCAGATAAGTTCATGTAGATAGCTGGAGTTTCAATAAGCGCTCCAATCTCATATATACCCGCATTTTTTTCCCATTAAAAATAACCGTACCACTATCAGCATTTTCAAGACCAAAAATAATCTTCATAATTGTTGATTTTCCTGCACCATTAATACCTAATAATCCACAAATACTCCCCTCTTTTATTTCAAAAGAAATATTTTTCAGTACTTCTCTATCCTTATATGATTTTCTAAGTTTTTGAACTTGTATATTCATAACTATAATTCCTCCTTGTTTTATACTTGTATGTTATACTTTATTTTTCAAAATTTGTTCAGAATTTCCAATTTTACAAAATTAAAAAAATAGACAGTCCTCAATTTAGAAAACCATCTATTTTAATACATAACTATTATATGGAAGCTATCTAGTATATCCCTATAGAATTATTTTTTAATAAGCAACGTCACTTGAGCGCCACCTCTATCTGGATTTGATAAAAACAATTCTCCTAAATGTCTAGTTGCAACTTGTTTAGCAAATGCTAACCCTAAACCATAGTGCTTATTATTCCTACCTTTATTCTCAGTATAAAATAACTTATCTGCATTTAATAAGGACTGTTCAGTAAAAGGCAGACCATTATTCCACACTACAAAATTAATATACTCTGTTTCCTCAATGATAGTAAGCGTAACTTTTTTTTCTCCAGAACTATATCTTGCTGCATTTGCTAAAATGTTAATTAATGCCCGATTTAAATTAAAGCGATTTCCCTTAAAAAATATTAATTTTGTAGTATTATTAATTTTGAAATCAACCTTTGCATTATTCATTACAGATTTCGCTTCTACTGACAGCTCACTTAAAAATTCGGATAAATGTATCTGTTCTCCATAATCTTTATCTTCAATTAGTAATCTTGAATAATCAATCATTGAACTAAAGTATCTTTCAAAAACTACTATACTGTTATTCATTGACTGAGTGTATTCCTTCTGTTGAACAGTCAAGTTAGTTAATTCAAGCAACTCTAAATTTCCCTTTAGTACTGTTAAAGGAGTTTTTACATCATGAGCTAATGCACCAACTTGAAAAGATAAATCTTCCTTCTCCCTTCTCTCTGATTTGAGTAAATTAGTTAACTCGTCGTCCTTTTGATATAATACAGAAAGAATTTCATCGAACTCTTGTATTTGAGCAGGAATGTTTTTATCTTTAAATGTTAACTGTCCCATGTTTAAAGTCTTTTTTTGTATGAGGAGAAAATTATTTGAAAATTCTTTTATTAATCTTGTAAGTGACCAAATGAGTAAAATTGTTTCGATAACGAAGAAAAATAAATAAGAAAATAGATTAAATGAAAAGTGACGCAAATTCGGATTAACAAACTCAGGTATCATGGGTTGCCTGACAGTAAGTACAATCTCTGAATTAGCGTAATACCCATAATACACTGCATCATTACTTATAGATTCATTTTTAGCAAAAACTTCTCGATAGGCAGGCAAATCCTTTTTTTGATAGTTGCCCTCTTCAATTGTACCTGTCTTGCGATTAAATACAACATAGTCAAATATAGAGTTATTCATTGCTTGGACTACATCACTTAAATTGCTGCTATCACTCACTGAAATTTCCATTTTAGAGCCGTATACATTTAATTGTCCAGTAAAAACAAGTAAATAAGTAAATATAAAAAATAAAAGTATACTCAGTAACGTACCTGTTACTAGTTCTAAAACAGTCCTTATTATTCGCCCTCTAATTGTACTCTTCTTATTCATGCCACTTGTATCCCATACCTCTAACTGTTTTTATAGGATTAATTCCATACGATGAGAATTTTAATCTTATTTGATAGATATACTCAGATATTGAACGAAAGAGGGTTTCAGCATCATCATCATAAACATTTTCATATATATCTTGTACAGTAAAAATTTTTCTTAGATTGCTAGATAATAGCTCTATGATATCATATTCCCTACTTGTAAAGGCAAGACTATCTCCATTAATACAAACAATTTTTTCTTGTAAATAAATCGTTATTGGAGATAATTCTCGAACAATTTGATTACTTAATTCACCTTGTTTGTATCGTTCTTCTCGTTTAAGATTTGCAGCAACTTTAGCAATTAATTGATTGATGCTGAAAGGTTTTGTAATATAGTCATCTCCTCCTAAATTCAATCCTGATACTATATCTTCTTCGGTATCTTTTGCACTAACAAAAATAATAGGGGAGCTTACTTTATTTCTAATCTGCTTACAAATTTGCATACCATCTATATTAGGCATCATTACATCTAATAAAATCAAATCAAATCCTTTGAAATTATTAATATTGATTGGTACGGTGACTTCTTGATACGTCGTTACCTGATAGTTTTTCATTTCTAAAATAGTTCGCATCAGTTTCAAAATTTCAAAATCGTCATCTACAACTAATATCTTATACATTCTATCACCTCAAAAAATTTTAGAGAACTACCTGCAAAGCTCCGTATTCTTGACAAAGAATAGTTTCAATGCATCAATTTGTAATTGTTCTTTATTTTTTAAATTAAATTTTTAGAAACTAGTACAAATCTATTTTACACTATCTTGAACAAAATTCGTAATATTTAATAATCTAATTTGAGTGCCGTCAATGTCATTTCTTATCCAGCAGGAATATCCATAACTTTCCCATCTATATGTGAATAATCCTTCCCCTTAAGTTCTCCAAGGTAATGTTTCAATGATTCTTGATTATTTTAATCTATACCCTCATCACCTACTGAAGCAACAATTATTGAACCTTGACATTTGAGATTGTATCAGAGAAAATTCAGATTTTATTCAGAGAAAAAATCATCTTTACACTGCTAGTGAAATTCAAATTTAAGAAAGAATCAATTTCTAAAATTTTTCATGTCCTAAAAAAACGGAATACGTTTTGAACTTGTTCAGATTATTTTCTATCCCTTCTTCCACTTATGCCCAGCCCAGCCTGCCAAAACAAGTAAAGCAAGGTTAAAAATGATAAAGAAATGTGACCTTTTCAACTTTTCTTTTCAAGATAGGTTGAGTATTCCTATCCTCCTCATCCTCAAAAAGAATTTTAGGTAATTTATAATACCGTTCTGAAGTTTGGTATTGATTTGCGGTAATTCGTTTCATAGCGCTCCTCCAAGTTCTTTGAGTATTAAATCTCCACTTGATTTCAATCGAACCAAGCCACTTTTTTCTAATTCAGCCATACGAGAGATGGCTTCAACAATATCAATTCTCATTTCACGTACTAAAAATGAAATGACAATATAGCGTGATGATTGTAATTCTTTTATCATTTTCCCTCCTGAAAATAAAAAAAGGAGAACAATATTCAACTGTTCTCCACGATAAATTTGTTAAAAAGAAAAACCCTGCCAAATTAATTTTTGGTAGGGTTTTTGGTAGGAAACTAAATTAATTTATCAGTTTCTAAAATGTGTTCACAATTCTAAAAGGCTGATACTATAGTATTCCGAATTCTAATTGGTATATGCCTCTTATTTAAGAGTAACTGAAGCTCCAGCTTCTTCCAATTTAGCTTTGATTTCTTCAGCTTCTGCAGTTGCAACGCCTTCTTTAACAAGTGCTGGTGCACCGTCAACAAGTTCTTTAGCTTCTTTAAGTCCAAGACCTGTGATTTCACGTACAACTTTGATAACGCCAACTTTTTTGTCGCCTGCAGATGTCAATTCAACGTCGAATGAATCTTTAGCAGCACCAGCGTCAGCAGCACCAGCTGCAGCAACAGCTACAGGAGCAGCTGCAGTTACACCAAATTCTTCTTCGATAGCTTTTACAAGGTCGTTCAATTCAAGGATTGAAGCTTCTTTAATTTCAGCAATAATGTTTTCAATGTTCAATGCCATTGTTATTTCCTCCAAATATGTTTTAAATTTATAATAGATTTTCGTAGCTAGGCTACGCTGCGTAGCTTAAGATTAAGCTGCGTCTTCTTTGTTGTCTGCAACCGCTTTGACTGCAAGAGCAACGTTGCGCACTGGCGCTTGAAGTACAGAAAGGAGCATAGAAAGAAGTCCTTCGCGGTTTGGAAGAGTTGCAAGAGCAAGAATCTCTTCTTTAGATGCGACAGCGCCTTCGATTGCACCACCTTTGATTTCAAGTGCTTCAGCGTCTTTAGCAAAATCGTTCAAGATTTTCGCTGGTGCGATAACATCTTCGTTAGAAAATGCTACTGCAGATGGTCCAACAAATACAGATGCAAGATCTTCAAGACCAGCTTTTTCAGCTGCACGACGCAAGATTGAGTTTTTAATAACTTTATACTCAACTTCGCTTCCACGAAGCTCACGACGAAGAACTGTATCTTGCTCAACTGTCAAACCACGAGCGTCTACAACGACGATAGATGCAGCAGCTTTCATTTTTTCAGCTACTACGTCAACTAGTTCCGCTTTTTTAGCAATAATTGCTTCACTCATTAGTGTGTTCACCTCCGTTATTATTTTGCTTGGGGAAATTTTTCAAAAGAAAAACGCGCCCAAACCTAGACACGAAAGTACAATACGCTTCTTTTTACATGATACGTTTTGTCCTCGGTAGGATATTTATGAGTCGAGCTCCCCTACTGTCTTAGGCAGTTTTTTCAAACCGTATATAAGTATAGCATAGTTAAAAAAAGAATGCAAGATTTTTGCAAACTTTTTTAAAATTTTTTGTGATTTTTCTTTTAAAGTTCTACTGTCAGGGCTTGACCTTGCTTAACAACCTGTTCTCCAGCAATATAAACATCATCAACATCACTGGACTTGACAGCATAGACTAGGTGAGAGAGCATATTTTCTTGGGGTTGAAAATGGATTTTCCCTTGTGGTTGAATAACGAGAAAATCTGCCTGCTTGCCGACTTCCAAACTTCCTATCTGATGTTCTATCCCTAGGACCTTAGCCCCTTCGATTGTCAGTGCCTTGAGGGCTGTTTCGATAGGAAATTGGCTGGCATCTCCACTTTTCATCTTCTGAAGAAGGGCTGCTGTCCGTCCTTCCTCAAACATGTCTAAATTATTATTAGAAGCGACCGAGTCAGTCGCAATTCCTACTGCTATTCCTGCTTTTTGCAGTTGGATGATGGGAGCAATCCCTGATGCCAGTTTGAGGTTACTGATAGGATTGTGGGCAATAGACACTTGAGAAGTTGCCAAGCGTTCAATTTCTCTCTCGTTTAGTTCGACCCCGTGAGCAAAGACAGACGGATGATCTAAATACCCCAGTTCTTCTAGAAAGGCTAAGGGGCGTTTGCCGTAGCGTTTCAGGATAATGCCTGACTCCTCCTTGGTCTCCGCAACATGAATATGGATAGGAATATTCAACTCTTTTGCCATATCTAAGCTTTCTGCCAGCAAGTCTCTACTACAGCTATACGGAGAATGTGGGGCTACCATAACCTTGAAATTTGGGTTTTCATATCCTAAAATTTCCTCTATGATGGTTCGTGTTCTAGCAATTGTCTCAGCAGTTGTTTCTGCCTCTGAAGAAAAGAGGGTCGGTGAGAAATAACAACGCATCTTGGAAGCCTTGACTGCCTGATAAATTCTCTCAATATCTACACCATTGGGATTATACATATCGTTGAAGGTTGTCGTTCCTGACTGGAGCATTTCTGTCAGAGCCTCTTTGACTGCCTTGGTAGTCATGTCGGGAGTAAACTCAGCTTCTGCTGGCCAGATGTAGTCATTGAGCCATTCATGGAGATTACTATCATCCCGAATCCCTCGCAAACCTGTCATAGCAGAATGAGTATGGCAATTGACCAAACCAGGCATGATCCAGGCTCCCTGATAGTCTATAATCTGCTCAGCTTGCTCTAAAACCTCTGGCTTCTCTTGACCGACATAGACGATTTGAGAATCCTTAACGGCTAAGATACCATTCAGATAAACATGGAAATCTTGATCACAAGTCACGATATTTACATGCTGATAGACTTTCATTGTTTTTCTCCTTCTAAGGCCTTGATTTTTTCTAGCTATTGTAACAAAAAAGTCACCCGAAGGCAACTTTTTTCGTCCATAAACTTTCAAAAGAGAATGGATTATTCAGAGCTAAAAGCGGCAGCTTGCTGCATTTGGTAATACTTGCCTTTTCTAGCCATGAGGTCCTGATGATTGCCATGCTCCACAATATCGCCATCCACTAAGACTAGAATCATATCCGCATCCTGAATGGTTGACAAGCGGTGAGCAATGATAAAGCTTGTGCGCCCCTTCATGAGTTTAGCAAATGCATCCTGAACTAGCACTTCTGTCCGTGTATCGATGGAGGAAGTCGCCTCGTCTAAGATGAGAATCTTTGGAATAGCCAGAAAGACTCGGGCAATGGTCAAGAGCTGGGCTTGACCGACAGAGAGAGATTCTCCTGCATTTTCCAACTTGGTATCGTAACCCTGCGGCAACTGTTGGATGAAAAAGTCTGCATTGGCTGCTTTGGCAGCAGCAATCACTTGCTCCCGACTAGCATCAGGATTACAAAAGGCAATATTGTCATGGATGGTTCCTTGCTTGAGCCAGGTTTCTTGGAGCACCATACCAAACTGTTGTCTCAATGATGCCCGGGTATAGTCATAAATGGATTTCCCATCCAGCAAGATATCTCCCGAGTTAATGGGATAAAAACGCATGAGGAGATTGATAAGAGTTGATTTTCCGGCACCTGTCGGACCAACAATAGCTACCTTGCTACCAGCTGGAATATCAATAGATAAATCCTTAATCAAAATCTTTTCAGGATGGTAGCCAAAAGAGACATGTTTAAAGGAAATAGCTCCCTTAACTTGGTCACTGGTCAACTCTTCCTTACCACTTTCAGCCACCTCAGGACTATCTAAGACTCCATAAACACGCTCCGCGCAAGCGAGAGCACTTTGCAACTCGGCTAGAACTGAAGAAATATCGTTAAAAGGCTTGGTGTATTGCTGAACATAGTTCAAAAAAGTCACTAAGCGTCCAATGGTCAAGGTGGACCCCATCATGATACGATAAGCTCCTACTCCAGCTAGAAGGGCATAAATAAGCGCATTTACAAAGCGAGTCGAAGGATTAACCGTTGAAGAGTAAAAGATAGCTGACTGCGAATAACCTGCATAGTTGTCATTAGCCTCACGCAGTCTTTGGATAAAATCTTCTTGAGCATTGAAGGACTGGATAATTGTCTGTTGGCTAAGCGATTCTTCAATCAACTGAGTCTGAATTCCCCGCGTCTCTGTTTGCTTTTGGAAGAGATGATAGGAGCGTTTGGCAATAAAGCGTGAAATTACCATAGAAAGTGGCGTCAACAGCAAGACCAAGAGGGTCATGAGGAGGTGAATTTGAAGCATGGCTAGAATACTAACCAAAATCATTAAGACGCCAATAAAGAATTGGTTAAAAATCATGGTCAAGCCAGCTGCCAACTGTTCGATGTCCGTGGTCACACGACTAACCATCTCCCCACTACCTTGCTGATCCACAAAGGCAATCGGTAACCGATGGAGCTTATGGATGATTCGCTCTCGCAAGTCTCTGGTATAAGAAAAGATTAGGCGATTATAGAGGAGAGGATTGACCCACTGCACAAGGGTATTTCCTATGACCACCAAGATCATTTGGAGAAAAATCTGCCAAAAAACTGGTGAAGAACCAGCCACCAGGACTTGGTCAATGACCTTCCCAATCAAGATGGGAAGATAAATTGATAAGCCAACCTGGGCAATAGTTCCTAGAAAAGCTAGGAAAAGGAGGAAGGGATGGCTTGCTAAATCTTTTGCCAAACGTGTGAGTGTTTGATTTGCAGTTTGTCGTCTCATGCTAGTCCTCCTTACCATGTTGAGATGCATTGATTTCGCGATAAACTTGACTAGATTTCATCAAATCCTCGTGCTTGCCGATAGCTAGTAGCTCCCCTTTTTCCAAGAGAAGAATCTGGTCAGCCATCTGTAAAGTCGAGGTTCGTTGAGAAATCAAGATTAAGCTCGTGTCTGGCAAATTTTCTCGGATAGCTTTCAAGAGCTTGGACTCTGTGATGGTGTCGAGAGCTGAGGTCGCATCATCTAGGATGAGAAATGGTGCTTGTCGCAAGACTGCTCTTGCGATAGACAGCCTTTGTTTTTGTCCACCTGAGAAATTTCGCCCTCCTGTCTCAACTAGGGCATCCAAGAGTTCTTCCTTTTCACTAACAAAATCCTTAGCTTGCGCAATCTCCAAGGCCTGCCAGAGTTCCTGGTCAGTCACTTCTTGATTTAAACCTAAAGTCAAGTTGGAACGAATAGTTCCCTTAAAAAGTTCGACCTTTTGGGGCACATAGGCAATCCAAGACCGCCACTGCTCCAAATTAAGAGGACTAGATCCATCTCGATAAAGGTAAATGCTCCCCTTGTCTGCTGGATAAAGTCCAAGGATGAGTTGTACTAAGCTTGATTTACCAGAACCTGTTCCCCCAATGATACCAAGGATTTGCCCTTGCTCCATATCAAAGGAAATATCTCTCAGAGAAGGTTGGGCCGCATCAGGATAGGTAAAGGTCAATTCTTGAACTTGTAAAACCTGATTGCTGGTAACTTGTTTTTTCTCTAATTCTGAATGGATGTCTTCTGGAGCTTCGGCAAAGACTTCCTCAATTCGCTTAGCTGAGATATAGGACTGGTTGAGGGAATTGATCAGCATGGCTAGCTTGACCAATTCCACCAAAATCTGTAAGAGGTAGTTGATGAGGGCAATGAGAGCACCTTGACTAAGTAAGCCTCCTTGAATTGAAATATATCCCTGCCAGATAATAACGAGGAGAGTTCCATTGACAATCAGATAGGTCAGGGGTGTTAATAAACTGGACCAGAAACCTGTCTTTTCTTGTAATCTAGCATAGACTTGGTTAAGAGTTTGAAAAATCTGTAACTCTCGTTTTTCTTGACCAAAAGCACGAATAACCCGCATCCCTTGTATTTGTTGACGCGTTTCTTGAACCAGTTGGTCCGTTTTCTTTCTAAGACTGCTGTAGAGAGGATTAACCAGTCTAGAGAGCCCTACAATAACAATGGTCAAAATGACAACCATGACCAAGAACCAGAAAGTCAGCTCAGCTGAGATGCGATAAGCCATAAAAATGGCACCAAAAACGATAATAGGTGCTCGCAAAAAGAGACGCAGGAATTGATTGACACCAGTCTGAATCTGGTAGGTATCCGAAGTCAAGCGAGTGACCAAGCTAGAAGTGGTCAAACGATCTCTGCTGTCCTTGGGCAAGGAAAGAATATGGCGATAGAGGTCACCTGTCAATTCTTTGGCAAATCCAACCGCAGCCTTAGCTGAGTAGAACTGGGCTATTAAGGCCACTACAACACCAATTACTGCAAAGATAAGGAGCAAACCAATCTGCATCCAGAGATGACCTTGATTTTTCTGGGGCAAGGATTGGTCAACAATCCCAGCAATCACCATAGGAACTAAGAGCTCAAACACAGCTTCTAGTAGCTTGAACAAGGGTGCTAAAATTGATTCCTTGATGTAGGGTTTAAAGTAAGATAATAGGTGTTTCATAAATCCCTTCTATTCGTATTCTGGAAATAAAGAAAGCGGGAAGTGCCCACTCTCTCTGTTTTATTTGTTTAAGTAAGGCAGTAGATAGCCATATCCTTCCTCTTCCATCTCATCCTTGGCCACAAAGCGCAAGGAAGCAGAATTGATACAGTAACGGAGGCCACCAAACTCACGCGGTCCATCTGTAAAAACATGACCCAAGTGAGCATTTCCTGACCGAGAACGAACTTCAATTCGCTCCATTCCATGGCTCAGATCCTTGTAATAATGAATCAATTCCTTGGAAATCGGACGGCTAAAACTTGGCCAACCACAACCTGAGGCGAACTTATCCTTGGCAAAAAAGAGTGGCTCACCCGTCGTAATATCTACATAAATCCCTTCTTCAAAGGTTTGGTCATAGGCATTGGTAAATGGAGCCTCTGTAGCAGCTTCTTGGGTAACACGATAGGACTCTTCAGATAAACTGCCCTTTAACACCTCTTGACTAGGCTTTTCATAGTTAGAGGCATCAATCAATGGCTTATCAGCATCGGTCACATCGATATGACAGTAACCTGAAGGATTCTTCTTAAGATAGTCTTGGTGGTAATCTTCAGCTAAAATATAGTGGCGAAGTTTCTCCACCTCTACTGCAATCTTTCGCCCAAGCATGCGCTCCTGCTCCTGCACCACTGTGTAGATAGCTGGCAAGTCTGCTTCATCCTGGTAATAAATCCCCGTTCGATATTGGCGACCACGGTCATTCCCTTGCTGATTGATGGATAAAGGGTCGATGACACGGAAATAATAAAGTAAAATCTCTCTGAGTGACACTGCCTTCTCATCGTAAATCACTTGAACCGTTTCTGCATGGTCTGTCTCCTTGAGCAACTGGTAATTGGTCGTTTCGAATTGACCATTAGCGTAGCCAACACTGGTTGTTAGCACTCCAGAAATTCGTGAAAAATATTCCTCTAGGCCCCAAAAACAACCACCTGCTAGATAAATTTCTGCCATCTTTATTTCTCCTTTATCAAGTTTTTAACTAATACTCTTCGAAAATCTCTTCAAACCATGTCAGCTTACATCTGCAACCTCAAAATAGTATTTTGAGCTAACTTCGTCAGTTCTATCCACAACCTCAAAACACTGTTTTGAGCTGACTTCGTCAGTCTTATCTACAACCTCAAAGCAGTGCTTTGAGCAACCTGCGGCTAGCTTCCTAGTTTGCTCTTTGATTTTCATTGAGTATAAACTTCTTTTCAAAAAAAGGATAGGAAGCCCTCTGGTCAAGAGTTTCCCCATCCTATCTTCTATTCTTTATTTTGCTTCTACACGGACACCTTGGGTATCAACCTTCAAGTCATGAAGTTTTCCTTTGAAAGGTTGCTTTTCCAATTCTGCCTTAATCGTTGGCATCTTGTCATGAGAAGCCAGAACCATAACTGTCGGCCCAGCACCAGAGAGGTAGGTCGCATAGGCACCATTCTCTTTGGCTACTTGCTTAATCGTCGCAAATTCTCTCACTAAATCTTGGCGATAGCGCTCATGGAAGAGGTCTCCCTCTATTGCTTGCCCAGCAGTCACCATGTCTCCTGCCAACAAGGCAGCAACAGCTACATTGGCGATAGAACTGGCAGTAACAGCTTCCTTGTAAGATAATTTCTTAGGCAAGACACCACGGCTGTCTCGAGTACGCAATTCATAGTTTGGAATGTAGGCTAGGAAATCACACTCTGGGAAGTCTGCTACAATAGCAGAAACTTGTCCATCAACAGAGCTTGCAATAACGAGATTACCATAAATGGCTGGAGCCACATTATCAGGGTGTCCTTCAATCTTAGTCGCTAACTGCAATTTTTCATGGTCTGACAAGTTGAGTTGGCCCAATTGGTTGGCTAGTTCAATCCCAGCAACAATAACCGAGCTGGAAGAACCCAAACCACGCGCCAAGGGAACATCACTAGTCATTTTCAAACGTCTTGGTTGCAAGTCTGGTACAATTTGCAAGGCAATTTTTAGTAAGAGATTACGCTCATCATGTGGAATCCATTTGCCAATCTGGTGTTCAATCAACCACTCATCTCGTTCTTCACAGACCTCGATTTGAAGGTACTTGGTTACAGCTACACCGACCGAGTCAAAACCTGGCCCGATATTGGCACTGGTTGCAGGTACAATAATCTTCATCTTATTCTCCTAGCACCTTGAAGGTATTCAAGAGGTCGAATTCTGAAACCTTCTTCAATTCAGCTGAGACATTTTCAAGTTGAGATTTATTAATCTTGTGTGTGATGATGACAACACGCGCCTTGTCACCATCTTTTCCATCTTGGAGAATTTGCTTGAAGGAAATATCTTGGGCATTAAAGATTTCAGCCAATTTCAAGACCTGACCTTTTGAGTCTGGAGCCAAGATTGAGAAGTAGTAGTTTGCCTTAACATCCTCAGGATTTGCCAAGACCAAGTCACGGCTGTATTCGTTGAAGTCTTTACCGATGGTTCCATCATTCAGGCGACGAACGATACGGACAATGTCCGCCACAACACTTGTTGCAGTTGGTTTTTGACCAGCACCTGGTCCGTAGTACATAGACTCACCAATACCGATAGATTCTACAAAAACAGCGTTCATTACGCCATTCACACTAGCAAGTGGATGCGCTTTAGGAAGGAAGGTTGGAGTCACTTCCGCAGCAATACCTGAAGGAGTTTCTTCGATAGAACCAATCAATTTCACTACATAGCCAAGTTCTTGGGCTACAGCTACATCTTCTGGTGTGATGTTACGAATTCCCTTATGAGCCACATCGTCAAAGGCAACCTTCATACCAAAGGCAAATTGGCTCAAAATAACCATCTTGTAGGCTGCATCAATCCCATCCACGTCATTTGTCGGGTCGCTTTCTGCAAAACCAAGTCTTTGCGCTTCTGCAAGAGCATCATCGTAAGACCATCCTTCTTCCACCATCTTGGTCATCATGAAGTTAGAAGTTCCATTGACTACTCCAAGCACGCGCGTGATTTTATCAGAAGCCAAGGAATTTGCTAGAGTGCGAAGAATTGGAATCCCACCAGCTACTGCTGCTTCGTAGTAAAGTGCTACCTTGTTAGCTTTAGCAATTTCTAACAATTCTGCACCATGGACAGCCAAAAGATCCTTATTAGCAGTAACAACGTGTTTCCCAGCTTCCAAGGCACGAGTGATAAAGGTTTTAGCTGGTTCGATACGTCCCATCAATTCCACTACGATTGTAATGTCTTGATCTGACAAAATATCATCCACATTGGTTACAAAGTTAAAGTCATTCCCTGCTGCAAGCAAGCGATTCTTCTCATCTTCATCCTTGACCAATACCTTGGCAACTTCAATCTCTGAATGTGCTGATTGATTGATTTTTTCTCCATTTTCCTTTAGGAGGAAAGGCACACCACTTGCAACGGTACCAAATCCTAGTAAAGCAATTTTAACTGTCATGTTTGTCTCCTCGAAATTTTCTATTATAGCCATTATAACAGAATTTTATGAAAATTCCTATTATAGTAAATCACTATTTCAATCTAGAAAAGAAAAAACGAATCTGATGATTCGCTCTTCTTAAAATCTAGAAATAGCTTTCCAGAAATGATTATCCAATCTTTTGTAGATTGAGCACTGCATCGTGATTCATCAAGACTTGACCATACTCCTGCAAGACTGAACGACTGATATCACTATCGTCCGCAAACTCGCGCATACGGGCCAACAGCCAAGCTGGATATGGACTTGGATGATTTTCAATATCCACTAAAATGGTCAAATAATAGCGCTCATTCATCTTGTAGAGTTCAGAAGTTTCCATCTCAAAAGTCACTGTCTTAGCAAAAGCAACCAAGTCAGCCAATTTTGCAAAAGAAAGGATGTAGTAGATGTAGGGCTCTTTCTTGCTCTCAGCTTCTTGTTCAGCCTGCTCCTGCTCTTCCTCCTTGGCTTCAACCTGCTCTAGAGATTGAATGGCTTCAATATCATCCTTAGTTTTGTCTGCGATGCTTTTCTCCAAGGTTTTGATAAATTCATCTGGCGACATTTGAGCCAATTCTTCCATATCTGGTAAATCCGATAAGTCTTCAAAATCTAGATTTTGGTCAATCTTTGATTTGGTTACAAAAACATCAACCTTATCAGGTTTTGGAGTCACACGGAAGCTCAACATACCTGTATCCAAAAAGCTTTCAGGCATCTCTAACTCATCCAAGATAGCATAAAAGAACTCTTCTGTTTTTTCTTGAGGAACGAGAAAGTCAGCAATCTCCATGCCACGATCCATCAAATCCTCTAAAGACATCGTGATTTTCAAAGTTGTATCACTAATTTGTTTCATTTTCATTGCTAGTAACCTCATACTTTCAGTTCTATCTATTATACTAGATTTTTACGATTTTATCAAAAGAAGGCTCCTCTGTCGGGATAGATTTTCCCTAGGGTAACTTCTGTAGAAGACTCTAATACTCTTCGAAAATCTCTGCAAACCACGTCAGCTTTATCTACAACCTCAAAGCGGTGCTTTGAGCAACCTGCGGCTAGCTTCCTAGTTTGCTTTTTGATTTTCATTGAGTATAAGAGAAAATTTCTGCAAACAAATAGAAAAAGCCTCCAAAATCGGCTCTTGTCCGACTTTGAAGACCTAATACATCAGAAAGCTTATAGTTTAAAGGTTGCTACACCGAGGATTGAGCGATTTAAGTTTCGAAGAATTTGAAGACTTTGCTCAAACTTCTTATAACGAGTCACTCCGTACTCTTCAACAAGAAGGACTGTATCTCTTTCCAAAAGCGATGGCACATCTTGTAAATCGACAAAATACATTCCTTTTAAAGACTCTTGATTTTGTTTCAATTTATCTAGGATAGCTTTGTTTGAGCTAACGACTGTTAATTCTTGTCCAGCATTTTTGTATGACAAGACATCTGCTAGGTTGGCAATTGTTGTGATCTCTGTTACAAAATCAATTTGATATTGAGAAAAATCACCTGCTCTATTGATTGTTGGGTTAAAGAGATAAACCAATACATTTCCCATCACAACCAAAATCACACAGACTACTCCAATAACAGCTAAACGGAGAATCAAATTCTTCACATTCAATCCAAGCGCTGTCTCACCATTTGCATTCAATTCTTTAGAGTTGATGGTTTCCAATTTTTCAATTTTCACATTTGCATAAGTGTGTTTAAATTTCTCAATCAATCCATCAAATTTTCTCTCTAACAAGTCATTGACATCCTTGCTTGGTGTCAAAATTTTCACACCGACCCCTGCATCGTCAATCATATAGTAGACGGTCAGTTTTTTCCACCAATAATCATTCGTAGAATTTTTCAAGGTTGTTTCTGTCGTATCCAATTCACTGGCCATTTTTTTCAACTCACTGGGCTCTACATCATTGAAAAGATAAGCTCCATTCAAATTCCCATCAATCAATTTCCCGTAGAAATCACTATAACCACCAATTTGATGATTCAAAATCGTTTTGGCTGAATCTTCTGGAGGAGTAATTTTATAGCTAAGATAAGTTGAATAACTTGTTGTGTCTTTGACAGTATTTTTATTCTTAACAGCTTTAATTGTAAATGGTACAGCAATAAGAGCAAATAAAGCTATGAGAGCTAAAATATTTGCTTTTCGTTTTTTGTAAAGATTTGCAAACAAATCAGCTACTGAATAATGTTCAAACATGATTTTTTTCTCCTTTGTTTAGTAGATACTGGTTTTCCTTTGTAAGCATTTTCGCTACGAATATAATCACAAGAACAATTCCCCAGAATTGCATTGTAAATAGATTGAAGAAACTTTCTGAAAAGCTACTTCTAGGCATAAAGAATAGATTATTCAAGATGAGTAAGGACAAGGCAAATAGGATTGTTCTAGAGCGATAGGCTACTTGCAGCATGGCTATGAATAACATACCGAGTAAGAGACTAAGTAGAAAGACTCCTATCATACCATAGTCTGTATACAACTCCATGATATAACTACTTCCGATACCATGTCCTTTCAAGTATTCCTTGTTCAAAACAAGATAGGATAAATTGTGGGCATAACTATTACTATCAATAGCTAGTTCCACACTATTGGTTGTATGTTCAAATGCTTTTCCTCCAAAAATGGCCCCCAAACTCCCCCTTGCAAAATAATCAAGAACAGGACCAAAAGTAAAATTACGGAAATCTCGGTAAGGGAGGCTACTGTTAAATAGAAAACCTCGAGCCAAAACACCAAAACTGGTTCCTTGTTTATAGATAAAGTCAAGTAAGATATCCCAGAAACCTGTATGGGAAACTTGAACATTATCCCGTACATAATTGAGCACTCCCATCGCTAACATGAGAATAGGAGAACCTACAAAAATCGCTAACTTTTCTTTAAATCCAATCCATTTTCCTTTTTCGGTTTGCTCCCGCATAAAGTAATAAACAAAAGCAAATAAAATACTTAAAATAAAAGGATTTCGCGTCCCAATTGCCAAATGAATGGTATTAGCTGCAATAAAGGAGACAAGCACTGCTGTGGCCTGCCATTTCTTTGGTTTGGTTGCCAGATACATACACATTGCGTAGACCGTAAAGGTAGACAAGATGTAGGTAATATAAGGCAGTTTACTTTCAAAATTTGCATAGTAGGCATAGTAGGAAGTCTGCAAACGATACAGGAGTCGTTCAAATAACCGAATGAAATAGAAAGGATAGGTTAGAAGAAAAACTCCTAGTGATACAAAGCGCAACCGCTTGATGTAAACATCTTTTAGAGAACTTCCTATCTTGGGTACTTGTATCTTCTTTCTAGCTATAAAATAGCGAGCTAGGAGCCCTCCTGTGGTCAAGCCCAGAATCGAAACCATGACGACTATAAAGGCAAAACGATAGGCTATGGGATGATAGGTATCCAAAGCACCATCCCTAAAGTAATCAATGGTCGGCCTTGATACCAGAAATACAAAAATAGTTAAAAAGAAAATAAAATGGATTAAGTAATACTTGATATCATTCCAACAAGCAATTAAGCTACTAACCAGTAAGAACAATAAAGTAGAAAGCAAGCTAACATTGTTATTATTAAACAGATACACAATTCCACTTACTAGCGTCAAGGCATAGCTGACTATGGTCAAACTAAATAATAATCGTTTCCCATCAATCACTTGCTCACCCCCGTTCTAATGTAATTTTTTAGATTTTTCAATATTTTTTAGTAATAAGAATCGGTATAAGGAAATATTTATGAATAGAGCCAAAGCACTAATTCTTCTCCCCTTACGGAAAATTGGATTCCTAGCAATAGTAAAGGCATGGCCTTTTAAAAAACGATGAATCTGAGAATAGGCTTCAAATTGTTTATACTGATCATCTAGTAACATCTTATCCAGAATAAAAAAGTAGGCATAGGCCAATCTGAAAAAAGCAACCTCTTTCAAATCCGGATAGTTTTTCACAACTTCATTGTAAAACTTTTGGTAGATATCAATATAGGCTAAATCCTTCTCTGCATAGGGTTTAGTCGTAATACTATCCCCTCTATGGAAATAGTAATAATAGGGTTTGGTATTAACAACGTACTTCTTAGCCAACTTGATTAAATCAAAATGATAATAAGCATCTTCATAAATCAATCCCTTTGGAAAGGATAGGGCAGTTGCAATCTGTCTCTTGATTAGCTTATTGCAAATCGTTCCAGGGATTTTTTCACCTATGAGGTATTCCTTTAGAAATGTTTGAGAATCACAGACAAAATAGTCATCCTGATTGGCTGATTGTGGACTTTCATCATTAGCATAGACATTCATGACACCACAGCTTGAGACATCCGCATCTTCTTGAATTAATTGCTCATATAAGCTCTGAATCATTTCTGGATGGATATAATCATCTGAATCAATAAAAATCAGATAATCCCCGTGAGCCTGCTTCATTCCATCATTTCGCGCTTGCGACAAGCCTTCGTTCTTTTTATGAAGAACTGACACCCTATCATCTTGTTTAGCGATTGCATCACACAAGCCACCACTCTCATCTGTTGCACCATCATCAACAAGAATAATTTCCAGATTTTGATAGGTCTGCTTCTGAATGGAAGCTATCGATTTTTCTAGGTACTGCGCCACATTATAGACTGGCACAATCACACTGATTAATGCAGTTTCCATGCTACTCCTCTAATAGTTTTTCTACTTGTTCGATTTGTTTGGCAATTGTGAATTGTTGAATGAATTGACTAGCCTCATTGACATCGAAGTTTGAAGCAGAGGTCATGTAGTCAGTAATTGCCTGAGCTGCCTCTTGATTGCTCTCAATGATTTGTCCAAATTGTCCGTCTTGGGATAATTCCTCAGCCCCTCCAACATCCGTAGAGACAAAAGGAAGTCCCAGACTCAAGGCTTCCACATACACTCCAGGAAAACCTTCTTGTTTAGACATAGACAAGAGAACTTTCATCCGAGACAAATACTGGTATGGATTTTTTTGATAACCAAGGAAATGTACATAGTCTTCAAGCTCATATTCTTTGACGCGTTTTTTCAGTTCCTCATCCATATCACCAGCCCCTATGAAGTAGAGATGATAGTATTTTCCCTCTTGGTGTAATAATCGTATCACTTCCACCACACGGTCAGAACCCTTATTTTCCTCAATCCGTCCGATAGTACAGATACTTTGAGGCGCAATCTCGATATCGATCCTCTCTTGAGATTTTTCTAGAATACTCTTAAAATCATATCCATTGTAGACCGTCTGTAATTTCGTAGCATAATCTGGATAGACTTCCTTGATAGAATGACTGGTCTTTTTAGAAATTCCTACAATGGTATCCGCAGCATCCAACTGGCGTCTATGTGATTCTCTTTTTGAACTATCCTTAAGAAATTCTTCGATACTTCCATGAATCCAAGAGATCTTCTTGACTTCTTTTCTTTTAGAGAACAAAAGTGGAGGATTCATAATGGTAAAGGAAACTTCAACATCATAGTCATCTTTCACCAGTAAGCGACGTGTCAATCTTGGAAAATAAATTCTCATTCTCCACAAAAAAGCTCGTAACCATCTAGCTTGGCGGTAATCCTGAAGGGATTTTAAAATGCCTACATGCTTGGGAACAGATTCGTATCCCTTGTCAAAGTGCTCCATTTCAAGAATATCAATATCATACTTTTCTGGATTCAGATTTGAAACAATTGTCGACAGAATCTTCTCTGCTCCACCCCCGAGAGAAAAAGACCACATAAAAAATAAGATTTTTTTCTTAGCCACCATATTCTCCCTTGTATTCTGTATAAGACTTATCCATATCAGCGATGACAGCATCATGATGTGGTACTTGCTTGTCTGCTGGCGGAGGCGTCATATAATCCCCAAAAGCAGTGCTGAGATAGGCATCGTAGCCAACTGGAATAGGCATCTCTGTCTCTTCAAATGGCAAGAAGAGATTATCTTCAAACGATTCGATTGGGTACTTGTTTCTCATGTAACCAGGACCCGAGCATAATTCCGTGATTCCATCGCTCTCAGCTAGACTGTACTTGGTCATTTCTTTTTCAGCTTTTTTCCAAATGCGATAACGGAGAGATTTTGGAGTCACACCCAGTAAAATACGGCTTCCCCATTTCATAAGTGCACCATGCTTTTCTGGAATAGTTTGGGCACAAAAGAGTGAATAAATCAAGGCCCAACGAACTTGTTTTTTCCGCTCAGCTGGATTTTTAGGATAATAATCCAAAGGCAACACATCCAAGGCTAGACCATGTGGTAAATTCAAATCCTGCTGGTAAGGTTTGATACAGGTAGTTTCCTTGTCACGAATGGTAATAAAAAGATTGCGGTCGACAAAATCCTTGTTACTCTTTGACAAGAAATAACGCTCATCTGCATAACGAGGCCATAATTCTGCTAATTTCTCATAATCTTTACGAGGCATAAAAAAGTCTAGGTCGTCGTCCCAAGGAATAAATCCCTTGTTTCGAAGGGCACCAATAGCACCTCCTCCACAGAGATAACAAAGTAAATCATGTTCCTTGCAAAATCCCACAAAATATTCAGCCATCTCCAGACTACGAGCCTGAATTGCTTTTAAATCAGTCATATTGTTCATTATTCTTTCTATCGTATCGTTCCATTATACCACAAATAGGGGGTGAAAATCTATTGCAGACTGTAAAAAATCAAAGCTTGACTGCTATCTAAATAGCTATCAAACTTTGACTCTTCTGTCTTATCTTATCTCAAACCCATCTGAGACAATTTATTCTGATATTTGTTTTGATCGACAAGCAAGCCCAAGCCTCCATAAACATCATAGGCATCTACCCAGTCACCCAGTTCTGGAATCGTCAATTTTTCAATGCCATTTTGAACTCCGTCTAGGAAAGACAAGCCATTTGTTAACAAGAAGGTATAAGGAACATTCGTTGAGGTCATTGCGAATACCTTGCCAAGTGCCTCTGAGCCTGTAAAGAGCTTGGTTGGATCTTTGATTTGCTGAAGAACTGCTGTCAGTACTTGTTGCTGTCTTTTGGTACGGCCGTAATCCGCCTCATCATCATCACGGAAACGAGCATAATTGAGCAAAGTCGAGCCATTCATCTGCTGTTTTCCGACTTTGATGGTTTGGGTTGGAGACTCAGTCTCAGTAGCGTGTAAATCATCTCCGACTGTAGCTTCTGTTAGTTGGCGCCCATTCAATGTTGAAAATTGAGCATCAATTGTCACACCATCAGGGAAAAGTGTGTCAATCGCTGTAGCAAAGGCCTGAAAATCGACCAAGGCATAGTACTTAATGTCCAAATCAAAATTATCTTTCAAGACTTGGCGAACCATTTCTGCCCCTTTTTGCCCCTCTTGTTCTCCTAACTCATAGGCTACGTTTAACTTGTTGTCCGTCTGTTTTCTACCGTTAATCACTTGACTGTAACCGTCTATATAAACCAAATTGTCACGCATGAAGCTGACCAGCTTAATTTTCTTATCTGAGCCGCCAACATTTAATACCATAATAGAGTCCGTCCGCGTCTCAGCACTATTTTGACCGATTCGCCCATCTGTACCCATGATCAAAATATTAACACCATCTCTGGTATCCTGACCATTAAAAACTTCAACTTGAGCTGCCCTGGCATTGGCAATTTTATCTGGATTAGCATTGGTATAACCTTTTAAGAACATAAAAATCATACCCAATGCTAGACAAGCTAAGATAGCCAGTAATCCTGAAAAAATGCGCCCCCAACGTAGCTTCCGCTTTTTAGTTTTTTTCTTTGGAAGAGAATTGATTTTCTGGTATCTCTCAGAACGACTACGGCTATTATAAGAAGGAATCGAAGTGTTAGCACTTGACTTTCTATAATCCTCGGTCAATTCCTGATTTTCTGAGGTGGCGTCATTACTTGCCCTATTTAATTTGTCTTGCAAGTAAGCAAACTCTTTTTTTTCTCGCTCATTGAGGTAATGAATATTCTTAAAGAGATAGTCATAACGTAACTGCTCGTGGTGGCTTAAGGGATTTTCTTTACTCATCTTCTCTCCTTTCCATGGTCTGATATTGGATAAATAGGATAGGCACCCAGAACCTTATACTGGATTCCTATGGCTTCTAATTCTTTTTGGGCAAAGCGGACCAAGGCCTTATCAGCATAGTCCACATCGATAATGAAAAAGTATTCGCCCAACGCTGTCTTGAGTGGACGACTTTCAATTTTTGTCAGGTCAATTCCTCTCCAAGCAAAGGTCGAAAGAGCCTTATAAAGTGCACCTGGAAGGTTGTCAGGTAAGGTCAAGGCCAAACTCATTTTCTCAGTTTGTGCTTGCAAGGGAATAGCTGCACCTTCAGCTCCCAGAACCCAGAATCGTGTGAAATTGGCTTCCATTTCCTGAATATCCTCAGCAATCAGTTCCAAGCCATATTCTTCAGCAGAACTTCTAGGTGCAATTGCTGCAAAGGGCTGGTCTGGATGTTCGGAAATAAAGCGGGCCGCATAAGCTGTACTAGCTGTCACCTCAATTTGAGCATCTGGATACTGTTCATCGATGAATTTCTTTCCTTGAGCCAAGGCCTGTGGATGTGAAAAAATCTTTTCAATCTTAGTATGACCTGGAACCACCATCAACTGCTGATGAATAGGCTGAACGATTTCTGCAACTGCTTGAATGCGAGCCTGATGAAAAAGGTAGTCCAAGGTTTCATGAACACTACCCTCAATAGAATTTTCAACTGGCACCACAGAATAGTCCACCAAGCCTTGCTCATAGGCCTTGATGACATCTGTAATATTGGCAAAGGCCTGCAATTCCTCCTGAGGAAAAGCTGTCTGCACAACGTGGTGTGAAAATGATCCCTTGGGACCTAGATAAGCAATTTTCATCTCAGTTCCTCTATAATTTCATCTGGGCTTAGCTTGGTCACATCCAAAACCCGACTAGCTACTTCCTCATACCAGGCCTGTCTTTCTTGGAAAATAGCTGCTAATTCTTCCTTGCTATTATTTAGAAAAAGCGGGCGCTGATTATCCTTATCAGCTGCGATACGTTGGTAGAGGGTTTCAAAATCTGCTTTCAGGTAGATGTTATCTGTATTAGTCTTGAGTAAGTCACGATTTCTCTGAGAAATAACCACTCCCCCACCAGTTGACACGACTTGGTCTCTTTGTAGTAAATCAGCTAGGACTTCTGATTCTATCTGACGAAAGGCCGCTTCTCCCTTTTCCGAGAAAAATTCCGCAATATACATGCCTAAGCGCTTCTCTATCAGAGAATCCATATCGAGATAATCTGGGTCCAAGCCTCTTGCAATAGTCGATTTGCCAGCCCCCATAAATCCGAGTAATACCTTAGCCATGAATCAAGCTCTCCAAATCATCAAAGAAGCTAGGATAGCTGGTATTGATAGCTTCAGCACGATCAAGTTCCACTTCTCCATCTGCAACCAAGAGGGCTGCGATAGCTGTCATCATGCCGATACGGTGGTCACCAAACGTATTGACTCTAGCACCGTGAAGGGCTGATTTTCCTTTGATAATCATTCCATCTGCCGTCGGAGTAATATCCGCACCCATGCTATTTAAAGCGTCTGCCACAACCTGAATACGGTCTGTTTCCTTAACCTTGAGCTCCTCAGCATCCTTGATAACTGTTACACCTTGGGCCTGGGTCGCAAGTAGAGCGATAATTGGCAATTCATCAATCAAGCGTGGAATCAAAGCGCCACCAATTTCTATTCCTTTGAGGTCTGAAGATTCAACAATCAAGGTAGCAGATTTAGCGACTGGGTCAGTTTCAGTTATTTCTAGTTTTCCACCCATGGCGCGAATGACATCAATGATACCTGTACGCGTTTCGTTAATACCAACATTCTTCAGCACTAGACGAGAATTTGGAACAATCAAACCTGCGACTAGCCAAAAGGCTGCACTGGAAATATCTCCTGGAACAACCACCTTTTGTCCATTCAGTTTTTGTGGCCCTTGGACTGTGATTTTCTTACCGTCCACACTTAAATGACCACCAAATTGTTGCAACATATCTTCAGTATGATTACGGGTACACTCTTTTTCGATAATAACAGACTCCCCCTGAGCCTGCAAGGCTGCAAACATCAAGGCTGACTTGACTTGGGCTGAGGCAATTGGCAATTCATAATGAATAGGTCTTAGGTTTTTCGTCCCTTTTAAGTGAAGAGGAGGCAGGTCTCGCTCAGTTTGTCCCGAAATGCTGACGCCCATTTTTTTTAATGGAATCGTCACACGGTCCATAGGTCGTTTGGAAAGACTGTCATCTCCAAACATTTCTACTTCAAAGTCTGCACCCGCAAGGACACCTGAAATCAGGCGAATAGAGGTGCCAGAATTTCCCATATCAAGGGCATTTTGCGGAGCTTTTAGGCCGTCCATACCGACACCTTGAATGGTAATAACCCCATCTTTATCCTCAATCTCAACACCAAGGTCACGAAAAACTTTAATAGTTGAGAGCACGTCCTCGCCCCTTAAAATATCATAAACCTTTGTCTCACCCTCAGCCAAACTTCCAAAGATAATGGAACGGTGACTGATAGACTTGTCACCTGGAACGCGGATACTGCCATGTAAGTGGCTAATGTTTGTTTTTAGTTTCATACTGGACCTCATACTTGCAATACTTTTACCTATTTTATCATAAAAAGCCAGAAATTCCTTAAAAATTCCTGACTTTAGGATTGTTATTTTCTTATTTTAGCAATTCTGAAACTGGTTCAAAAACAATTTTTTCAATGTCAGAAAGGTAAATTGCCAATTGTTGTTGCTTGGTAAAGAATTCTGATAAGAGGCTATTCCCCTGAATCTGCTTGCCAAAGCCTTCCATTTTAGCTTGGAAGGAAGCATCTGGCATTTGCCCTGTCTGTGCTAGTTTTTGAATTTCCTCTTGAAAGGCAACATATTCTGTAAAGATTTTGCTTGCCTCAGCATCTGCTGCAATCGCATCTTTAGCTGCTTTAACGGCCTTGTATTCTGGCAGTTCGCGTAGACCGCGACTGAGTTCGTTTGCACTATCGTAAATATTTGACATGATTTTCTCCTTATTTGATAACGACTGTATAGTCTGTATTTTCTGTTATTAGATGCTCGGCTCTTTCCAAGTCTTGAGCGTTTTTAAATGAAATTTGTAGGATCCCGTGAATATCTTCACGGTTTTCCTCATTGATGTGAATATTAACCAAGGAAGTTCCACGTAGCAATTCCAAAATCCTCAAGATGACATCTTCTTCATCGGGAACATCGACATAGAGGTCGTAAGAACTGTCCACTCCACCACGCTTATGGATTTCCATGGCCTGACGCTGCTCACGCGCTTGATTGAAAAAATTCCAGATCTGCTCTTCATCTCCCTTGCTGATGGCCTGACCAATCGCTTCCAAACGTTCCTTAAAATCCTCAATTCGATCCAGAATAGTTTCACGATTGGACAAGAGAATGGAAGTCCACATACCTGGCTCGCTTTCTGCAATTCGGGTCATATCTCGAAAACCACCGGCCGCAAAGCGTCTTGCCATCTCATGCTCTTGAGCATAGACCGCGGTCTGCTCCATGAGACTAGAAGCCAGAATATGAGGAAAATGGCTAATCTGAGAAGTCACTTGATCATGCTCCTTGGCATCAATCTCGATAAAACGGGCATGAAGACCTGAAAGCAAGCTCTTCATTTCCTCAAGTGTGTCAGGACTTGTCAGGCTCGAAGGCGTGAAGATATAATAAGCATTTTCAAAAAGATTGACATCCGCAGAAGCAGCTCCTGTCTTGTGACTACCAGCCATGGGATGGGCCCCGACAAAGCGAACAGATTTGCCAGCCAAATACTGCTCCGCTGCATCCACAATGGCTGACTTGGTCGAACCAGCATCTGAGATAATCACGCCTTCTTTCAAGTCCAACTTGGCCAATTCCTTAATGAAAGCAATGGTTTGTTTGATTGGCAAGCTGAGAATGATGATATCTGCCAAAGGAGCAAAACTAGCAAAATCATCTGTTGCACGGTCAATCATGCCTTCTTTCAAGGCGATATCTCTCGAAGCTTGACTGCGATTATAACCTAAAATTTCATAATCTGGATGATCGCGTTTGATACCTAGGGCCATAGAGGCACCAATCAATCCAAGGCCCGCGATATAGATTGTTTTTGCCATAGGAACTCCTTAATAGTTCTTTGTATAGTCTCGGTGTTGAGCTACCGCTTCTTTTAATTCCTCTAGATTGTCTGATGAGAATTTTTCGAGGATTTCTTGTGCCAGAACCGTTGCCACAACGGCTTCCATGACCACCCCTGCAGCTGGAAGGGCGGTCGGATCACTTCTTTCAACAGTTGCCTTGTAAGGTTCGTGGGTTTCGATATCCACACTCATGAGTGGTTTGTAGAGAGTAGGAATGGGCTTCATAACTCCACGAACAACAATGGGTTGCCCATTGGTCATACCACCTTCAAAGCCACCCAGATTGTTGGTACGGCGAGTATAGCCATCTTCTTTAGACCAGAGAATTTCATCCATAACTTGGCTGCCTTTACGATAACCAGCTTCAAAGCCAAGACCAAATTCTACCCCTTTAAAGGCATTGATAGAGACAACAGCTTGGGCAAGTCTGGCATCTAATTTTCTGTCCCATTGGACATAGGAACCAAGACCAACTGGAACACCTCCAACGACTGTCTCCACAACTCCACCGATGGTATCACCGTCACGCTTTATTTGGTCAATATAATCCTTGATTTCCTGTTCCCGTTCTTGGTTGACAATAGAAACTTCAGACTGGGCAGCTCTTTCCTTAATCTCAGCAACTGTGAGATTCTCAGGAACATCGATTTCCTTGCCACCAAAGACTACGACATGGTTGGCAATTTCCATATCCAGCTCAGCCAAGAGGCGTTTGGCTACTGCCCCAACTGCTACCCGCATGGTGGTTTCACGAGCTGATGAGCGCTCCAAGGAATTACGCAAATCATCAAAACGGTACTTGATGCCCCCAACCAAATCGGCATGTCCTGGGCGAGGATGGGTGATTTTTCGTTTGCTTTTAAGGCGGTCTTCAATGTCCTCCGCAGACATGATATCCAGCCATTTCTGATGGTCCTTATTGACGACATCCATGGTAATGGGAGCCCCAGTAGTCTTCCCATGGCGAACACCCGAAGTAAAGACAACCTGGTCACTCTCAATCTTCATACGGCCACCGCGGCCGTATCCACCCTGACGACGTTTCAAATCCTCATTGATGTCCTCAGCTGTCAAAGGAAGTCCAGCTGGAATTCCTTCAATGATAGCCGTCAGACGGGGACCGTGTGATTCTCCTGCAGTTAAATATCTCATACACTCTCCTTATTTTACCAAGTAGTCTTTCATCTCTTCCAGAGAAACTGGGTGAATGGTCGCTGAGCCAAGCTCTGGAACCAAGACCAATTTCAAGGTATTGCCACGCGCTTTCTTGTCATGTGTCAAAGCCTGATAAAGCTTGTCAACATCCCAGTTTTCATAGTCAACAGGCAAGCCAAATTTCTGACACATATCTGTAATGGACTGAGTTATGCCAGCTGGCATGAGTCCCTTTTCCTCAGCAACCTTGGAAATCTGCACCATGCCCATGGCCACAGCCTCTCCATGCATGACCTTGCCATAACCGGCAGTCGCTTCGATGGCATGGCCGATAGTGTGGCCAAAATTGAGGTAAAGACGAATACCATTATCCAACTCATCTTCAACCACCATCTTGCGCTTGACCTGACAAGAATGTTCAATCAAGGTCTCTGCATATTCCAGAATGCTCTCAACAGAACCATCCAGCTCCGTCAAGAGAGCCCAAAGTTCTGGATCCTCAATCAAGCCATACTTGATAACTTCACCCATTCCTTCAATCAACTCTCTTTTTCCGAGGGTTTCAAGAACAAGTGGGTCAATCAGAACCCCATCTGGTTGGGCAAAGGTACCCACCATATTCTTAGCAAATGGAGTATTGACGCCCGTCTTTCCACCGATTGAAGAATCCACCTGGGCAGTCAAACTAGTCGGAATCTGAACAAAGTGAATGCCCCGCATATAGGTAGAGGCTACAAAACCAGCCAAGTCCCCAACGACACCACCACCGAGAGCCACGATTCCATCGCTACGAGTCAAACCCTGCTTGACTAAAAATTCATAGACTTTCTGAACAGTGGTTAAATTCTTTCTTTCTTCGCCTTCTAAAAAGTCAAATACAGCTACCTGAAAACCAGCATCTTCTAGGCTGAGTTTGACCTTCTCTGCATAAAGAGAAGCTACATGGTTGTCTGTTACGATGACCACTTTTTGTGGTTGCCAGAGTTCTCGCAACCATTGACCAGCCTGAGCCAGACAACCTTTTTCAATCTGAATATCATAAGGATGATGAGGAATATCGATTCTGATTTTCATAGGAGAATCTCCTTTTCTTTATTGGTATTTTTCTGTTAAAGACTGCCAAATCTCTTCTGTCGGCATTTCCTTGCCTGTCCACAGTTGAAAAGCTTCTGCAGCTTGATAGAGCAACATTCCCAGACCATTGACTGCTGGATTGCCCTGACGTCTAGCCCATTTCAAAAATGGCGTTTCAAAGGGTTGGTAAATGATATCTGCTACTAAAAGAGTTTCTGATAGGACAATGTTTTCAGGAACTGGAGATGATTGACCATCCATCCCTACACTTGTCGCATTGACCAGTAAATCCGACTCGGCAATCCTTTCTTGCAGTTCAGAAACATCTTCTAAAGCATACAAGTCCACTTTAAAGCCTGTCTGCTCCTGTAATTTGTCTAGGTAAGGTCTTGTTTTTTCAATAGAGACTGAACGAACAAAGACTGAAATCTGACTGACGCCGTCCAAAATAGCTTGTGCCAAAATGGACTTGGCCGCACCACCTGCACCCAGCAGGGTCATCTTCTTACCTGTAATTGTAAAAGAAGGCAAGCTCTTAAAAAATCCCTTGCCATCTGTATTATATCCAATTAAATTGCCATTCTCATTGACAACCGTATTGACCGCACCAATCAAGCGCGCTTCGTCACTCAGCTCATCCAAATATGGAATCACTTGCTCCTTATAGGGCATGGACAGGTTGACGCCAAACATCTGGTAGCGACGAATATTAGCCACTGTTTCTGCCAAGTCACCCACTTCAATCTCCCAAGCCACGTAAGCACCATTGGTAGCTGTCGCCTCAAAGGCACTATTGTGGATGAAGGGAGAGATAGAATGCTTAATAGGATTGGCAACAACTGCTGCTAAACGTGTATAGCCATCAAGCTTCATCCAAAATCTCCCTGATTTTTTTCATGTTAGCTAGGGAAATCTGACCAGGAGCACTAGCCTCATCTAGACTAGCAAAGGACCAGCTAGAACCAGTCACATCCGCAGTGATACGAGAAACCTTGCCCACCTTGCCCATAGAAATGGTCACATATTCCTGTTCAGGATTGAGTGTTTTAAAGCCTCGTGTATAGTTCATCAAGTCTAAGACATCTTGCTCCGTGTGGGCCATCACCGCAACCTTGACAAGTTTTGGATTTAGGCTCGTCAACTCTGATAAAATTTCCATCATATTTTCAGGTGTTTCTTGGAAATTGTGGTAACTCAAAATGAGATTTGGGAAGTCCAGCATTTCCTCAAAAACATCCTTGTAGCTGTAGTACTCAAAATCAATATAGTCTGGTTGATAGAGTTGCGCCACTTCCTTGATTAGATGGATATATTCTTCTGGAGAAAGGTCGATTTCTCCCCCTTCAGAGCGAGTTCGCAATGTGAAAACCAACTCACGGCCTGCGAATTTTTCAAAAATAGCTGGAGCCACCTGCAAAATTGCTTCCTTAGGCAGATAGTCGGCACGCCATTCAATGATGTCGGCATCCAGATACCTCGTGGCATCCAGAGCCTGGGCCTCCTCTAAACTTCTTGGCATTACTGAAACGATTAATTTCATTTACTAACCTTCATACTAATCACCTTGAGGTAATTACTACTTTCATCTTTTTTATTATAGGCGAAATCTGCTGGAAGACCGTATTTGTTTAAAATCTGGTAACTTCTTCCTGCAAAGCCTTTATCAATTTGTTCTGTAAATTTCTGGCGGGATACATTGGCAGCATTGGTACTGGCAATGATAATCCCTCCCGGATTTAAAATCTCCAGACTCTGGGAAATCAACTTGTGATAATCCTTGGCCACAGAGAAGGTCTGTTTTTTGTTCCGAGCAAAGCTAGGCGGATCTAGGACAATCACATCGTAAGTCAAGCCTTTTCGCTTAGCATACTTGAAATACTCAAAGACATCCATGACTATAAAACGATGGTCGTCGGTGCTGATTCCATTTGCCTGAAAATGCGCTTGAGACAATTCTCGTGAACGCTTGGCTAGGTCAACAGAAATTGTCTGACTTGTTCCTCCCATGGCCGCAGCTACTGAAAAGGCTGCTGTATAAGAAAACATGTTGAGCAAGGATTTACCCATAGCCAACCCATCAACTAGACTACCACGAATCTCATGCTGGTCTAGGAAAATCCCTGTCATCAAGCCATCATTCATAAAGACTTGATACAGGACACCATTTTCCAAAACAGTGAAAAATTTAGGTGCTTTTTGACCATAAACATGGGCTGATTCATAGTCCAAACCCTTAAAGCGTATCTTCTCATAGGCCCCTAAGACCTCAGGAAAAACCTGTCTAAAGGCTTCTGAGATGGTCTGACGAATCTGATAAACATAAGAGTTATACCAAGAAAAGACAGCATAGTCGCCATAAAGGTCCACTGTCAGACCGCCAAAGCCATCTCCCTCTTGGTTAAAGAGACGAAAGGCAGTTGTCAATTCGTCTTGATAGTAGGCACTTCTCTTTTCTTTAGCTTGTCTAAACAGCGTTTCAAAGAAAGCTTGATTGAAGGCCACCTTGTCCTTACTAACAAACCAGCCCAAGCCCTTGTTTTGCTGCGAAAGGTAGGCAGTTCCAAGAAAGGTTCCTTCCTGACTCTGCACTTCTACTTCCTGATCCTTAAGATTGACATTCTCAAGATCACTGGCTTCTAGTAAAACTAGCCCCTTAGCGAGCTTCTTTTCAACCCTTTTGCTGACTCTTATTCTATTCATAACTACCATTATATCAAACTTTTAGACAATTCTCAAAAAAGAAACTACCCTTGCTTTTTTACTCTTCTTTTAAAAAATGGTATACTAATACTAATAAAAAATTAGGAAGTAAATGTGTGAAAAGCAATTTTAACAAAATCCAAAAAGCCATGGGTACCAGACTGGGTTTTGTCCTAACCCTTTTAATCCTATATTGGCTCAAAACCTTATTAGCCTATGCCGTTGACTTTAATTTAGATATTCAAGTGGGCAAGTTGCAGGGAAATTACCTTGCCTTTATCGCCTTTTTCAATCCCCTTCCTTTGGGGCTCCTCCTGCTAGCTTCAGCCCTCTATGCTCGCTCAACCAAGATCTTTTATGGTCTGAGTATAGCTATTTACAGCCTTTTGTTTATTTGGCTTTATTCCAATGTCTTTTACTATCGAGAATTTAGCGACTTTATCACGGCTAATACCATGAAGGTGGTTAGCAAGGTATCTGTCGGTACTGCGGAACTAGAGTTACTGCGTCCTTGGGATTTCATCTATTTTATGGATTTCCCACTGCTGGCTTTCCTTTTCTTTAAAAAATTCATCCAGCTGGATAGGAGGCCCTTCAAATTCCGCTCAAGTGTTGCTATCACTGCACTCTCAGCCCTGCTCTTTTCTGCTAATCTTTTCTTGGCTGAAATTGAGCGTCCCGATCTCCTGTCACGAGGATTTTCGAATTATTATGTTGTTCGTGCCCTCAGTTTGCCAGCTTTTCTAGGTTATAGTGTCAACCAATCCTATAGCGCTAATAAAGAACGGGCTAAGGCCTCTGAGACCGACCTTCAACCTATTACAGATTATATTCAAGAGCATTCGGCTAAGCCTAATCCAGACTATTTTGGCTTAGCTAAAGGGAAAAATGTGATTTATCTCCACTTGGAGAGTTTCCAGCAGTTCCTGCTTGACTATAAACTCAACCTAGATGGAACTGAGCATGAAGTCACTCCCTTCCTCAATTCCCTCTACCATTCGCAATCAACCCTAGCCTTTTCGAATATCTTTAACCAAGTCAAGGCTGGTAAGACCTCAGATGCGGAAACCATGCTGGAGACTGGTTTGTTTGGACTTGACCAAGGTTCTTTCATGGTCAATTACGGTGGTACCAATACCCAGCAGTCTGCTCCTTTTATCCTATCAAAAAACGGCTATCAATCGAGTGCCGTCTTTCACGGCAATATCGGGACCTTCTGGAACCGAAATACGACCTACAAACAATGGGGCTACCAATACTTCTTTGATGCTTCCTACTTCACCAAGCAAGACAGTAGCAATTCTTTCCAATATGGTTTGAATGATAAAATCATGATGAAAGATTCTATCCAATATCTGGAGCATTTGCAGCAGCCTTTTTATGCCAAGTATATCACGGTATCCAATCACTATCCTTATGCTAGCAATCTGACGGGCGATGAGCTTGGTTTCCCCTTGGCCAAGACCAAAGATGAAACTATCAATGGCTACTTCCAAACAGCCAACTATCTGGACAGTGCCATCAAGGCCTTCTTTGACTATCTCAAAGAAAGTGGCCTCTATGAGAAATCCATCATCGTCATTTATGGAGACCATTATGGCATTTCCAACTCCCGTAATCCTGACCTGGCACCCTTAATTGGCAAGACTTCTGAGAACTGGTCTAATTACGATAATGCTATGTTGCAACGAGTGCCTTTTATGGTGGTCATGCCTGGTTATGAAAAGGGACAAATCATCAATACCTACGGCGGGCAAATCGATATCTTACCGACTCTCGAACACCTCCTTGGTATTGAGTCCAATTCCTTCCTTCAAGTTGGACAAGACCTCCTATCACCAGACCACCAAGAAATCGTTGCCTTTCGAACTGCAAATTCCTTCGTCACGCCCAAATATACCAGCTACGACGGACGAACCTACTATACTGAAAGCGGTCTCGAAATCAGTACTCTTGATGAACAAGCTCAGACTGAACTGGAAAATGTTCGTCAGGTAGCTAGCCAACAGCTGAAAATTAGCGATCAGATTCAAACTGGTGATTTGATACGTTTCTACCAAAAAGATCATCTTGGAACAGTTGATACAGAAAGCATTTCTTACCTCAATTCTTTACCAATTATGCAAAAGATTGAGCAAGAAAAAGGAAGTCAATCAACAAGTCTCTTTAGCCAACGACAAGGTAAGACCAGTACTGACCTCTTCAAGGCACCAAGTTACCAAGAACTCCATCCAGAGTCGGCAGAAACCGAATCAAAATCACAATAAAAAATGCTCTTCCAAGAACGGAGGAGCATTTCTTTTTATCAAAGAAAATCAAATAGCAAACTAAGAAACTAGCCTCAGTTTAACTGTGAAATTGTAGGTAGAGAGGTGTATCAGCAATATGTAGCTATCAAGTTTAGTGACGAAGATAGACGAGGAGACAAATCAGCTTCAGCAGGTATCTGGAAAATTTGATTTTATAGAGAAGCCTTTTGTTACAAATTCAATATACTATCAATAAATAATATTATAGAAGCAACAATTATTGTAATTTCACCTATTTGCATAATCCTATTACGAACTCTAAATATATGTTCTATCAAAAATACTTGGATCACACACATTATAGGAATTAACGTTTTTGAAATTGAAAAATATCCCAATAAATAAACTATAAACAACAATAATAATAGAACTATATTATATTTCTTATTCAAAACATTTCTCCCTATATTTTTGATTACCAATCTTAATCATTTACAACTACATTATAACAAACTAGGAAAGCCTTGTTAACAAATATTGCCATTTTTTAAATTTTTTTGTGATTCGAATGTGATAAGCTACTTCGATATTGATTATAGATGATTTTTCGTTTATACTTAGAGGTGAACACAATGTGATAGAAAAGTGCCACTTTGTGTGCGATAAACTATGAGCCTTTTGTGCCATATTTTTCTCCTTTCGCTTTACAATTGGCTTGAACACCTTTATTGTATCGCGTTTGGAGTTTTTTGGTATAACCTTCGACACACGAGGCTGGGCAAAAAGTCTTTAAAATCAGAAAAACGCATAATATCAGATGTGCTAAAATCTTGATATTATGCGTTTTATTGTGGAAAGATTTTTTTCGTTTTTTACTAAAATTGAGTTTTTACCAGTCTATTTTAAAATGTTTGGCGTTTTGCTTTACGCTCTGCACGACCGCGAGCTCGATTTTCGGCACGCTTGGTTTTGCGGCGTTTTTCATCAACCGCCCATTGAATTTTCTTCTTATAACCTGGTTTGACTTTTTTCTTTTTCTTTTTAACCAAACCAATCATTTCGATATCAAGTTTATCTTGTTTTTTCTCACGGTTGGCACGACGGTCACGGTCATAAGTATCTTGAAATTCCCCGTCTTTGACCATCTTAGGAGTAAACTTGATTCCCAATTTCTCCAACTCACGGATATCCGAGTCATCACTTGGCTGATAAAGAGTAATAGCTGTACCTGGTAGGCCATTACGCCCAGTTCGACCAACACGGTGCACAAAGAAGGATAAATCTTGCGGAATGGCATCATTGATGACATGACTAACACCTTCAATGTCAATTCCACGCGCTGCCAAATCTGTTGCGACAATATACTCAAAATCCAGATTTTTCACCTGATTCATGATTCGCTTACGTTCACGTGGGGCAATATCCCCATGAATCTTCGCTACCTTCAAGCCTTGAGCAGTCAGATATGAATGCAATTCATCAGCACGCGTTTTAGTGTTGACAAAAATCATTGCCAAATAAGGCTGCATCAACTGAGTCAACTGATAAATTTGAGCATTCTTGTCACGTCCCTTAGTAGAAATCAACCAATTATCAATGGTATCAGAAATTACCGTTTTGGTCTTGATTTTCTCCATGACAGGATTTGACAAGTATTTTTTCAAGAATGGTTGCAACTTTTGTGGAATAGTCGCTGAGAAGACCATGAATTGCAGGTCTTTTGGAAGGCTGCCAGCAATCTTATCAACAGTTTCCAAGAATCCCATATCCAAGGTCATGTCTGCCTCATCGACCACAAAGGTCTTGGCCTTGTGAATAGCTAGGTCACCAGATTTAACTAAGTCGAAGATACGGCCTGGTGTTCCAATAACAATATGAGGCTGATTGCTTGCCAATTTTTCAATCTGGCGAGCCTTATCCGTACCACCCACATAATTAACTACACGAACTTCCACTTCTGAGTGGGCAGCAATCTGACGGGCCGCTTGGTAAATTTGAGTAGCCAACTCACGACTCGGTGCAGTAATGACTGCTTGAACACTATCGCTAGCTTCATCTAATTGCTGGAAAATCGGCAACAAGAAAGTATGAGTCTTACCCGAACCTGTTTTTGATTCTCCTACTAGGTCACGACCTGCCAAAACAATGGGAATTAATTTATCTTGCACCTCTGTTGGAGTTGTAAATTTCAACTCCTCCAAGGCTTCTCTAATATAGTTTTTAAATTGAAATTTCGTAAATGACATAATATCCTCGATTCTATCTATCTTACCAATTATACCATATTTTATTTCATTTCAGTAGTCTCACTTATTTATACTCAATGAAAATCAAAGAGCAAACTAGGAAGCTAACCGCAGGTTGTACTTGAGTACGGCAAGGTGAAGCTGACGTGGTTTGAATTTGATTTTCGAAGAGTATTAGGCTATTTCCTGTAGCTTTTCTAGTCAGAAAAAGGCTAGAATTTTATAATTCCAACCTCTTTTCAGTCATTATTTCCAGTTTAAAGTAGCATTCAAGCCATAGTGATCACTAACTTGTGGACTCTTGTTACCATCAAATACGACATGTAATTTTTCCACCGCTAACTCCTTGGTAGTAAAAACATAGTCGATTCGAAGGGGTTCAGTGTTCCCCTTCCATCCATCAATTTCTGGTGGAACAGTATAGCTACCACTTTTATCTTGAGCAACTTCAAATGCGTCTTGTAAGCCTAATGGACTAGCTAAAATAGCTTGGTAACCTTCCTGACCTGCTGGATTGTTGAAATCTCCAGCCAGCAAAAGTGGCTTGTTCAATTCTTTCAAGACAGCCTCAAATCGCGCCCATTCTTCTTGGAAACCTTTATCCCACCAAGAAAGGTGGACACTGGCAACTGCAAGGTCCTTGCCATCAACTACAGTTTCAGCCAGGGCGACACGGCGAGTATGATAGTCTGTTGGATCATCCACATCTGAAACCAAAATTTCTCTTGCTTCAATAGGTGTTTTAGACAAGATAGCCACACCTTCATGGTAGCGGTCATAACCAATATGGTTATAGGCCCAAGTCCAGTAGTAATCTTTCCCTTGCTCTGACAACTTTTCAACCAAAAGTCTAACATAATGGTCTTGGTGAATAGGCTCAGCTGCTGGCAAAGCTTGATAAAGGTCATTAACCTCCACCACTGGCGAAGTGATCTCCTGATTGATTTCTTGGAAACAAATCAAATCATAGTCTTTTTCAAGAATATCCTCAAGCAAAATCTGGAATTTTTCCTCTGCTTCTTTCTCCATCCAACTGTGAGTATTGAGTGTTAAAAATTTCATTCTTTTCTCCCAAAATAAGAGGTTGGAATACAGCTTCCAACCTCAAGTATATTACAATTCTACTTTAGCAACTGCTGTTTTAGCTGCAAGAGAACCTGTTTTTTCTAATTTAACTGATTTAATTGCATCACCATTTGTGAAGACAACTACTGTTGAAGTTTCACGTCCTGCTGCACGGATAGCATCCAAGTCAGCTGTGACAAGAAGATCTCCTGCTGCAACTTTTTGTCCTTCAGCAACATGAACTGTAAATGGTTTACCTTCAAGACTTACTGTGTCCAAACCAATGTGAACCAATACTTCAAGACCTGGTTCAGTCACAATACCAAGAGCATGTTTTGTTGGGAAGATGCTTGATACAGTACCTGAAACTGGAGATACAATGTTTCCATTTGCAGGTTCTACTGCAAATCCATCACCCATCATTTTTTGAGCAAATACTGGATCTTTTACTTGTTCCAAAGCAACAACTTGACCGTCTGCTACTGAGTAAACTTCCTCAGTAAGACCTTTGAAGTGAACAGTGTTTTGTTGTGCTTCAGTCATTTGGCTTGGAAGAGTTTCAGGAATGATTTCACCTGAATCAAGGATATCTTGGATATCAGATTTCAATACGTCTGCTTTTGGACCGTAGATAGCTTGAACTCCTTGTCCTTTCATGACAAGACCCATAGCTCCTTCTGCTTTCCATTGTTCTGCATCACCGACTTTGTCAGCATCTTTTACAGTTACACGAAGACGAGTCATACATGCATCAACATCAACGATGTTTGCACGTCCACCAAGAAGGTTAATAATGTTTACAGCTTGAGAGCCTGCTGCAACTTTCACTTCGCTACTAGCTTCTTCTGAACCTTCAGCAGTTTCGTAATTTCCGTTACGTCCTGGAGTTGCGTAGTTGAATTTTTGAATCATGAAGTTTGCGATAAAGTACATGATTACGGCAAAGAGAACAGTTACCCAGATAAAGTTAACGATATCCATACCAATACCAGCATTAATTGCTAGTGGTGTACGAGTCAAGAATTCAATTGAACCGAATGAGTGGACACGTAGGTTTACTACGTCAGCCATAGCGAAGGCAGCACCTTGAACAAGTGAGTAAACAAGATACATAGGTGTTGCTACAAACATGAACATGTATTCGATTGGTTCAGTAACCCCTGTCAAGAATGTTGCAAGAGCTGTCGCAATCATCATACCTTTATATTGATGTTTCTTATCAGCATCGACATTACGGTAGATAGCAACGATCATACCCATCAAGATACCGAATGAACCGATCATTTGTCCAACTTTGAAACGAGCTGGGTGAACAGTATCTAACAATTGTTGGTAGTGACTTGCATCTGTACCTTTAAGGTTAACAAGGTCTGTTACCCATGCAAGCCATAGTGGGTCTTGACCAAATACTTGAGTACCTTTAGCTGCACCAGTTAAAATGTCATAAGTACCACCAAGAGCTGTGTAGTTCATTGGGATAGTCAACATATGGTGAAGACCAAATGGCAAGAGCAAACGTTCCAAAGTACCATACAAGAATGGTGCAAGGATTGGAGCAGTTTCTTGTGAGTTGGCAATCCAGATACCAAAGCTATTGATACCTGTTTGAACTACTGGCCAGAAAGCAGCAAGTACAATTGCAGCAATTACTGAACGAAGAATAACTACAAACGGTACAAAACGTTTTCCGTTAAAGAATGAAAGTGCATCAGGAAGCTTGCGGAAGTTGTAGTATTTGTTGTAAGCAGTTGCCCCAATAAAACCAGAAATAATCCCTACGAAGACACCCATGTTCAAGGCTGGAGCTTCAAGAACACTGATAAAGTAATCAGCAACTTTGATTGATCCACCGAAGAGAGTAGTTACCATAGCATCTGGATTTTTCAACATATCGCCTGATACACCAAAGATTGTACCAGTGATACGGTTAATCAAGATGAAGGCAAGACCCGCCGCAAACGCACCACCAGCGCGTTCCTTAGCCCAGCTTCCTCCAATAGCGAGGGCGAACAAGATATGAAGGTTAACGATAACTCCCCAACCGATTTGCTCTAGTACACCACCAGTAATAACGAGTGGTGCAAAGGTTGGGTTAATCATCACGATAGACTTACCGATTGAAATCATCAAACCAGCAGCCGGCATAACCGCGATAACCACCATCAAAGCCTTACCGAATTTTTGCCAAAATTCGAAAGACAAGACATTTTTGAATGTATCTTTCATCATTCAAATCTCCTTTATTTTTATTTAGGCAAACGTTTTACGAAAACGTTTGCACCTTTTATGATTTAATTATACCACTTTAATTTTTTTTGTAAAGGCTTTTACAAAAAAAATTACACTTTTTTCTAAAATTTTTGTAGCAAAAAAGGAGATCATTTAATCTCCTCATAAAAGTAGCTAGTTTACCTAAATCTTCAAGAATCGGCGCATGGAAATTCCTGATCCCAGTGAACCGATGAAAATTCCAATCACAAATAATAGGGCAATCATCAGAGGAGTAAATACCTCTGGCGCAATCATAGAAAGATTTTGACCTACCAATGACTTATTGACAGATTGGTAAACCATTCGATAAACAATAAAGACCAACACTGATGGCGCAGTTGCTCCAAGCAAACCAATGAAGGCACCTTCAAGTAAGAAAGGTCCACGGATATAACTGTTCTTAGCACCAACCAAGCGCATGATTTGAATTTCGCGACTGCGAGAAATAATGGTAATACGAATGGTATTTGAAATCAAGAAAACTGCAATGAAAATCAAAAGTCCTGCAATAACTAATCCCCAAACACGGATAAATGATGCTAGTTGGAATAGGCGTTCTGTATTGGCACCACCATCCTGAACCTCAGACACACCTTCAATTTTTTTAGCATCTTCAGCCACAGTTTTTACATCACTTGGCGTATTTGTATCAACGATATAGGCATCATAGAGGGGGTTGGCATCTCCTTCAAAAATTTTCCAGTTATCACCCATTGTCTCGGTTAATTTTTCATATTGTTCTTCTTTACTTGAAAAAGTAACACTCTTAACAGTAGACATCCCCTTCAAAGCATTGTATACCTTGTGGTAGTCATTATTTGTAACAGTTTGACCTTCTTTTTCAATAGTCTCGCTATTATCAGCTACATCCTTGCGAATATAAACCATTACTCGAACATTATTTTCAATATCTGTAGCTAGTTTCGCTGTATTGAAAATAACAGAAGCAAATATGGCAACCAAGGTCAAAGTAATCATGACTGAGCTGACAGCAGCCACTGTCATCCAACCATTTCGTTTCAAACTTTTTAGTGATTCAAATAAATGGCGAAAAAATCTACTAATCATCGTATCCATACTCTCCTTTTGATTCGTCACGAACGACACGCCCATTTTCAATGGCAATGACACGGTGGCGCAAGGTATTTACAATCTGGCTATTATGAGTCGCCATCAAAATAGTTGTCCCTTGTAGATTAATCCGTTCCAAGAGATTCATAATTTCCCATGAATTATCCGGGTCCAGGTTTCCTGTTGGTTCATCGGCTATCAGTACTTTGGGATTATTTACAATAGCACGCGCAATCGCAATCCGCTGTTGCTCTCCACCTGAGAGCTCATTTGGGAAAGAGCGAACCTTGTGCTTCAACCCAACCAAGTCTAAAACTTCCATCACACGTTTTTTGATATTACGGCGATTTTCCCCGATTACTTCCATAGCGTAAGCAATATTTTCATAGACCGTTTTCTTTGGCAATAGTTTATAATCCTGGAAGACAACCCCAACACTACGACGTAGAAGCGGGACGTCTTTCTTTTTGATCTTAACCAGATTAAAACCAGCAACTGATAGGCTTCCTTTATCGATTTTTACTTCACGATATAGAGAACGAATGAAGGTTGACTTCCCTGCTCCTGAAGGTCCTACAATGTAAGCAAATTCCCCCGGTTGAACGCTGACCGAAACACCGCGTAGGGCAGTCGTTCCGTTGTCGTATTTTTTGACGACATCTCTCATTTCAATGATTGACATGTGAGTTCCTTTCTATCTTAGCTGATTCGCCACTTGAGGTAGGCATCGATAAAACCATCTAGGTCTCCGTCCATAACCTTATCTACCTGAGCAACTTCAAAGCTAGTTCGATGATCTTTTACCATAGTATAAGGCGTGAAGACATAAGAACGGATTTGGCTTCCCCATGTGATTTCTTTTTTCTCACCCTTGAGGGAATCTACCTCCGCAGCTTTCTTTTCCTGCTCCATTTGATAGAGCTTAGCCTGCAACATCTTCATAGCTCGATCTCTATTTCCATACTGGGTACGATCCACTGTTGATTGGACAACAATTCCAGTTGGAATGTGGGTTAAACGTACACCTGTTGAAACCTTGTTGACGTTTTGTCCACCGGCACCACCTGAACGGAAGGTATCCATCTTGATGTCATCTTCCCGGATTTCCACTTCAATAGTATCGTCCAACTCAGGCATCACTTCTACAGATGTGAAAGAGGTATGGCGACGTTTAGCAGAGTCAAATGGTGAAATTCGCACCAAACGGTGTACCCCCATTTCTGACTTGAGAAGACCATAGGCATTAGGTCCTTCAAATGATAAGGTTACTGACTTGATACCAGCTTCATCTCCTGCTTGGTAATCCAATACTTCTACTTTAAAGCCTTTAGCATTTCCATAGCGAGTGTACATACGAAGCAACATATCACCCCAGTCCTGAGCCTCAGTACCACCAGATCCTGGATGGATTTCCAAGATGGCATTGTTGTGGTCATAAGGTTCTGACAAGAGTAGAGTCATCTCGTAGCTGGTCATCATCTTATCAAGTTCGGATAACTGCGTTACCAATTCTTCATGCACCGACTCATCTTCTGCTAAAAAGTCCAATAAAATTTCAACTTCATCCTGCAACTCTTCCATCTTATGGAAGGTATTGTAAGTGTTTTTTAATTCATTTAATTCTTGCGACGTTTTTTGGGCCGCGATATTATCGTTCCAAAAATCAGGTTCTGTCATCTTATTTTCCAAGATGGCAATCTCTTCCTCTAGACCCTCGAGGTCAAAGAGACCCCCTGAAAGAAGCTAATTTTTCACGATTTGCGTCAATTTTCTGACGGATTACTGAAATGTCCATAAATACTCCTTTTTTACATCATTTCATTATAGCATATTTTATCATTTCTTTCCATCTTTTGCTCTACTCCTCTTTTCATGAAAAAAGAAGCCTTTCGGCTTCCCTTCTTACAAGACTTTTGCTGAAGTACGAGTGATTTCTTCTACTTGAATATTCTCTGATTCAAATTTTTCTTTCAAGGCTGGTAAATCAATTGAGCCATCGATTTGAACTTCGATAATGACCTTACCATCCTTACGCGGAATATTGACTGTATGAGAGATATTCAAATTTTCTTCTGCAATCAAAGAAACAATCTTTCCGAGGACACCAACTTCATCTTCTGTAACAAAGCGCACACGAATTCCTTCTTCACCATAACCAGCAATTTCAAGAAAGGCTTGGAAAACGTCACGATCCGTAATAACTCCATAGACTTGATGGTTATCAACGACAGGAAGAATACCAATCTTGTTTTTCAACATCAGATAAGTTGCATCCTCTAGACTCGCATAGCCTGAAACAGTGACAACATCGCGAATCATGACATCTTTTACTTTTGTCTTATTTAGAAGATAATTCATCTCATAGATTGAAAGACTGGTTGCTTTTGATGGACTAGCTTGGGCAATGGTTCCCTCAGTCACCAAACCAACCAATTGATCATTTTCGATAACAGGCAAGCGGTGCAATCCTTGCTCTCTCATTAAATCTGCTGCATGAGATACTGTTGTATCTGGACTAATATAAACTACCTTGCGGGTCATAAAATCTTTAACTGCCATGAGACTTCTCCTTTTCTATTCTTATCCCTATTATACAATCTTTTTGCAAATCTATCAAACGCTTACATTTCTTTTTCAAAATTCAGAAAAGTATGAATAAGCTAGCAAAAAGAGCTCTGAAATCGAGCTCTGTGAATGAAAGTAAGATACGTTTCATTCGATTTTTTCAATTATTAGAAATTAACCTTTTAATGTAGATAAAGATTGCTTTGCAATATCTATCCGCAACCTAAACTAGTCTCCCAGACTATGCGATGATTGCTTCGCAATCTTCATCTGCCGACTAAAAAGGTCCCCCGGACTATAATGATGATTACTTCGTAATCTTCATCCACCGACTAAAACAATCCACTGGATTCGGATGATTGATTCGCAATCTCTATCCACCGATTAAAAAGGTCCCCCGGACCTTTTTAACCACCCAGATATGCTTTTCTGACTTCTTCTGATGAAGCGAGTTCTTTTCCTGTTCCTGATAGAACGATTTTCCCTGTTTCCAGTACATAGCCTCGGTCAGAGATTGCGAGTGCTTTATTGGCATTTTGTTCAATCAAGAGGACAGTTGTCCCTTGCTTCTGGATATCTTGAATGATATCAAAAATCTCTTGGATAAAGATTGGGGCAAGTCCCATTGATGGTTCATCTAAAAGAAGAAGTTTTGGTGTTGACATAAGAGCGCGTCCCATGGCAAGCATTTGTTGTTCCCCCCCTGAAAGAGTAGCTGCATCTTGGTTCTTCCGTTCTTCAAGACGAGGAAAGCGTGAGAAAACCTTCTTCAAGTTAGCTTGATTTTCTTCACGATTTTTCTTTAAGAAAGCTCCCATTTCAAGATTTTCCATAACAGTCAAGCCAGGAAAGACGTGGCGTCCTTCTGGAACTTGTGAAAGACCACCTGCCACGATTTTTTGAGCTGGCATTTTTTGGATTTCTTGACCTAAAAATTCAATCTTTCCTGAACTCGGTCTAACCAAACCAGACAAGGTACGGAGAATGGTTGTTTTACCTGCACCATTGGCACCGATAAGGGAAACGACTTCTCCTTCATTCACTTCAAAGCTTACATCACGGACTGCTTGGATCATACCGTAATGCACAGAAAGATTATCAACTTTTAACATAGACATTAGGCTTCACCTCCTAGATAAGCTTCGATAACGCGTTTATTGGTCTTAATTTCGTCTGGAGTTCCCTGAGCAATCAAACGACCGTATTCAAGTACGTAGATACGTTCTGTTACTTCCATAACCAGATTCATATCGTGTTCAATCAGCATGATCGTAATCTTAAATTCATCTTTAATACGACGAATTAACTCAGTCAATTCGGCTGTTTCCTGCGGGTTCATACCTGCTGCTGGTTCATCTAAAAAGAGAATTTTAGGTTCTGTAGCAAGGGCACGAACAATTTCCAAACGACGTTGTTGTCCGTAGGCAAGATTTTTAGCAAGAGTTTCTGCATCACCATCCAAATCAAAGATTTTCAGCAATTCCAAGGCTTTAGCCTTTAATTCTTTTTCACTCTTGTAAAAAGCTGGTAAGCGCAAAAAACTAGCAAAAACATGTTGTTTGTGATGGTTGCCAAAAGCAATCAAAACATTGTCCAAAACTGTTAAATCTTTAAAGAGACGGATATTTTGGAATGTACGTCCAAGTCCCAAAGAAGCAATCTTATAAGGTGACTTTCCATTCAAAAGGTGGCCATCTAGGGTTACTGTTCCCTCGCTTGGTTCATAAACACCAGTCAAGAGGTTAAAAAGGGTGGTTTTACCAGCTCCGTTTGGACCAATTAGTCCAACCAGTTCCCCTTCGTTCAATTCAAGAGTCACATCTCCAACAGCTGTTAGACCGCCAAAATGTTTGGTTAACTGTTTTACTTCAAGTAATGCCATTAGTTTTGTTCCTCCTTCTTAGATTTTTTAAAGAAACGTGATAGGCTCAATTCCCATGTTCCAAGTAGTCCACCTGGTCTGAAAATCATTACCAAGACCAAGGCCAAAGCGTAAATAATCATACGCACGCTAGCAACATCTTGGAGAAGCATATTCAAAATTCCAAGGACAATAGCTGAAACAATGGCACCTGTAATGGAACCAAGTCCACCAAATACAACAATGATCAAAACGTTGATTGAGTTGATGAAAGTGTAATCTTTCGGTACAACAGACCCGATAAATCCTGCCTGAAGTGACCCTGCAATACTTGCAGTAATGGCACCAAAGACAAAAGCGATGATTTTAATTTTAGTCGTATTAACCCCAACTGACTCAGCAGCAATTTCATCCTCACGAACGGAGAGAGTTGAACGTCCAATTGGACTACGCAAGAAGTTCAAGGTTGCAATGGTTGTAATCACGACAAAGAAGTAAACCATTTGCCAAGTTGTAAAGTTTGGAATTCCCAAGATACCTGCTGCACCATTTGTAAGGCTTCCACCATTGATGATAAAGATACGGATAATTTCAGAAACACCTAAAGTCGCTACCGCAAGATAGTCCCCCTTCAAGCGCAAGGTTGGAATCCCGACAAGCAAGGCAACTGCCCCTGAAAGCAAAGCCCCTATCAGCATAGCTCCAAAGAAGGCACCGTAGGTTGGTGATTTAGAACCAATAATAGCTGCTGCATAGGCACCAATCGCCATGAAACCAGCATGCCCAAGTGAAAATTGGCCTGAAAAACCAACGATTAAGTTGAGACCAACAGCCAGAATAATATTAATTCCGATTTGTTGTAAAATCTGTACATAGAATAGATTGAGTACTCCGACTGAAACCAGTACACTAATCAAGCCATAGCCAGCTAACAAAAGGAGTAACCATAGAATATTAACTTTTAAATTTTCCTTCATCGTTTACACCTTCTCTTTCACATTTTTACCAAGGATACCAGCTGGGCGGACAATCAAGATCAACAACAAGATTCCATAAACAATGGCATCACGGAAGTCTGACATCCCAAAGGCTGTCGCAAAGGTTTCCAATAGACCAATTACAAAGCCACCGAGAGCCGCACCAGGAATAATTCCGATACCACCAAGTACTGCGGCAACGAAAGATTTAAGACCTGGAGTAACCCCCATCAAAGGCTCAAGAGAGTTATAATAAAGGGCAATCAGAACACCAGCTGCACCCGCAAGAGCTGAACCCAAAGCGAAGGTAAAGCTGATAGTACGGTTTACATTGATCCCCATCAATTGCGCTGCATCGCTATCTACAGATACAGCACGCATGGCTTTCCCCATCTTAGTCTTTTGAACAATGACTTGTAACAAAATCATCAAAATCAAGGAAATCGCCAAGATCATTAACTGTACATTCGTTAAGCTAATTGGCCCCAAATCATAGCGAACTGTTTGAATCGCTTGAGGAAAGGCACGAGTATTGGCACCAACCAGATAGACCATACCATACTCTAATAGGAAAGAAACCCCAATAGCTGTAATCAAAACAGCAATACGAGTAGAGTGACGCAAAGGTCGGTAAGCAAGGAACTCAATCACGACACCAAGAATGGCTGTCGCTAGCATAGCTACAATAAGAGCTACAAAGAAATTCATTTGGAAAGAATTAATCAAGAAATAACCGATAAAGGCTCCCATCATATAAATATCACCGTGGGCGAAGTTGATGAGCTTGATAATTCCGTAAACCATGGTATATCCTAGGGCTAACAGCGCATAAACACTACCTAGAATCAAACCATTTACTAGTTGTTGGAGCATAAGATTCACTCTTTCTATTTATAATTTCGAGGGTTTTCCCTCATTTTTTGATAGGTTCTTAAACATCGAAACAGGGAGTGAGTCAAAGGCTCATTCCCTATTTCAACATTTTTCTATTATGGTTTTACAACTTCTGCTGCTTCAACCTTACCATTGTTCATGGTCATCATGTAAGCAGTTTTGACTGTGTTGTGGTCTGCATCGAAGCTTGTTTGACCAGTTACACCTTCAAAATCTTTTGTTTTAGCAAGGTTATCCTTGATTTCGCCAGAGTTTTTAGCACCTTTTGCTGCGTTTGCTACAAGGTGAACTGAGTCATAAGCCAAGGCTGCAAATGTTGAAGGCTCTTCGTTGTACTTAGCACGGTAAGCATCAAGGAAGGCTTTTGCTTTAGCCGAAACTTCTACAGTAGTTGAGAAGCCTGAGATAAAGTAGATGTTTGATGCTTTTTCAGCAGTTGCTTGTTGTACAAACTCTTCACCGTTAAATCCATCACCACCAACGATTGGTTTGTCAATTCCCATACCACGCGCTTGGTTTACAATTTTACCAGCTTCAGTGTAATAACCAGGGACGATGATAGCATCAAAGTCTTTCCCTTTCATTTTTGTAAGGGCCGCTTGGAAGTCTGTGTCACCTGCTACGAAAGTTTCATCTGCAACGATTTCACCCTTGTAAGCTTCACGGAAGGCTTTTGCAATACCTTTAGCATAGTCGCTGGCATTGTCAGTGTAAAGAACAACTTTCTTAGCTTGCAATTTCTCAGTAACATAGTTTGAGATAATTTTTCCTTGGAAGCTATCTTGGAAAGTTCCGATAAAGAGGTAATCTTGACCTTTAGTCAATCCATCTTGAGTCGCACTTGGTGAGATCAATGGAACACCTGCTTTTGTAGCGTTCGCTACCGCAGCTGCAGTTGCACCAGATGTCGCAGGTCCTACGATTGCTGATACTTTAGATTGAGTTACAAGGTTAGTTGTTACTGAAGCAGCCTCTGCTGTTTCAGATTTGTTATCTTTATCGACTACTTCGATTTGTTTTCCATCGATACCACCTGCTGCATTGATTTCATCAACAGCAAGTTGGGCACCTTTTTGTTCAGATGTTCCGTAGGCTGCTACGGCACCAGTTTCTTCGAAGTTAAATCCGATTTTGATTGTCTTTTCATCTACTGAGTTACCAGCAGCGTTTGACGCTCCAGACTTCACTTCTCCACAGGCTGCAAGAAGTGCTACACTTGCAAGCGCCACAAACGATAGGGCAAATTTTTTCTTCATCTTTTTTGTCTCCTTATTTCTTAAATAAATAGCATGTTAAGAATATACCGAATTATCAGAAAATTGTCAACACTTTTCTTGAACTTTTTCTATGATAACGTTTTCCTCTCGATGAAGATTGCCCACAAAGGGTGTTTCCAGCTCTTGGATATGACAAACTCTGACTTTTTTTATAAACTTTTCCTTGCCCAAGCGCCCGACCAATTGCTCCACTTCTTGAGTTGGAACATAAAGCTGTAAGTAACGATGTTTCTTGGAATGATAGGTAATATCTCCATAATCCTGCAGTTTTTTTGCATCACGATTATAGTAAAGATAGATAATCAAGCCAGATCGATTGACTTTTTCAAACATGATGAATCCTCTTTCTAAGAAATCTCTCCCTATTATACCAAAAAAAGCAAACCCAGTCGAGTTTGCCTTCTATCAACATTAGTTCAATGAATTGTTGGCCATGATTTCATCAATAAAGCCATATTCAAGTGTTTCTTGGGCGCTCATCCAGTTATCGCGTTCTGCATCTGCGTGAACTTTTTCGATTGACTGACCTGAATTTTCAGCCAAGATTTTTTCCAAGGTATTACGAGTTTTAAGCAAGTGTTCTGCAGCGATCGCCATATCGGTTTGTTGAGTACCACCACCTGTACCACCCATTGGTTGGTGAATCATGTATTCAGCATTTGGAAGCATGAAACGTTTGCCTTTTGCTCCACTTGATGCGATGACAGTCCCCATAGATGCAGCCATTCCCATAACGATGGTTTGGACATCTGCCTTGATAAAGTTCATGGTATCAACGATTGCCAAACCAGCTGAAACGGAACCACCAGGTGTATTGACATAAAGGTAAATATCTTTTGTACTATCTTGGGCATCCAAGAAAAGCAATTGGGCAATAACAGAGTTGGCCATGTTGTCTTCAACTGGACCAGTCAGCATAATGATGCGGTCTTTGAGAAGACGTGAGTAAATATCGTAGGAACGTTCTCCACGGCTTGTTTGTTCAATAACGACAGGAATCATTCATTTCTCCTTTTGAGTTTTATTTTTGTTGGTCAAATGACTGAAGATAAGACTATTATAATATCTTGGTCAAAAAAGGTCAAATTTTTGCTCTGTTTTCATCAGACAGAAACAAAAACTCAACCTCCTTTCGTGACTGGAACTTCTTTTCCAAGTCAATCTTCTTTTCGATCTTATTTCGTACCGAACAAGCGGTCTCCAGCATCTCCAAGACCTGGAACGATATAACCGTGTTCGTTCAAGCGTTCATCCAAGGCTGCTGTAAAGATTTCTACATCTGGATGAGCTTCTTGAAGGGCTTTTACACCTTCTGGTGCTGATACAAGGCAGACAAATTTGATATTTGACGCGCCACGTTTTTTAAGGGAGTCAACAGCCAAGATTGCTGAACCACCTGTTGCCAACATTGGGTCTACCACAAAAATTTGACGTTGGTCAATATCCTCAGGCAATTTCACCAAGTACTCAACTGGTTGAAGCGTTTCTTCATCACGGTACATACCGATGTGACCAACCTTAGCAGCTGGAACCAAGCTCAAGAGCCCATCAACCATCCCGATACCTGCACGTAAGATTGGAACGATGGCCAATTTCTTACCTGCCAATTGTTTTTGAACTGTTTTTGTGATTGGTGTTTCGATTTCCACATCTTCTAGTGGAAGATCACGAAGTACTTCATACCCCATCAACATTGCAATCTCATCTACTAGCTCACGAAAAGCTTTTGTAGAAGTATCTGTACGACGCAAGATTGACAATTTGTGTTGAATCAGTGGATGATTAATAACTTCAATTTTTCCCATTTTTGGAGTTCCTTCTTTCAATTTATTCTTCTTATTATACCAAAAAATGGTTTAAAAATCTTTCTAAACCATTTATTTTTGATAATTTTTACATTAAATCTGCTTCTTTAAGAGCTGCTTGTACTGTCTCAAGTGGTAGATGGGTCAATTCTGTCCCTTTTTCTTGATAAAGGTATTGGGCATAGTCATCCATTCGGTACTGGTTAATATAAACCACACGCTTGCAACCGACCTGAAGCAATTGTTTGGTACAGTTGAGACAAGGAAAATGGGTTACATAGGCTGTAAAACCTTTTGGAACACCACGTTCAGCACCTTGAAGGATAGCATTAACCTCGGCGTGAAGGGTGCGAACACAGTGTCCTTCAATGACCAGACATTCGTGATCAATACAATGCTCGGTTCCTGACACCGAACCATTGTAACCAGTGGAAATAACCTTATTATCTTTTACCAGAATCGCGCCCACTTTGGCACGTTTACAAGTGGAACGATTGGCAATTAGTAAGGCTTGGGCTGCAAAATACTCATCCCAGGCTAGTCTTTTTTCAGTCATATCTCTTCTCCTTTTTCTCTATTTTTTAAAAAATGGTAACCGTAAATCCGCAATCTTTTCAGCAGGTACCTTCATGCCATCCTTGATCCATTTTAGAAGGACAGAGACGATGGCCGAGCTCCAGAAGGAATGAAGATAAGAGCTGACACCTTTTGATTTTCCATGGTACTTTTCTAGAAATTCCTGCATGGCTTGGACAAAGATTTTTTCCAGATGGTAATCTAAGGCCAATTGAATCACTCTGGCTTCCTTTCTTGCTTCTCGGAAAAGGTGAACCCAGACCAGATAAAGGTCTGTCTTTAAATCATAATGATGCAACTGTTCCATAATATTGTGGACAGTTCGTTTAAAGACGCTTTCTAAAATCTCCTCTTTGGAATCATAATTACGGTAAAAGGCTGCACGAGAAACGCCTGCACGTTTGACCAATTCAGAAATACTAATCTTGGTCAAGTCATTTTTTTCCAAGAGTTGCAAGAGGGCTGTTTCAATGGCTTCTCTGGTTAATAAATTGGATTCTTGGTTTGATTTTCTGAGATTTTCAAGAGACTTTTCAGAGATTCTACGTTCAGACATAACATTTTCTTTCTACTTGTCACAACAGACGGATGAGGCTTTTGTTTCAAGGGCTTTCATGATATAATTGTAAAAAAAGACAGAACCTTTGTCAATGTATAACTGACAAAGTTGGAGAATTTCTATGACTTGGAAGATTATTGCTGACTCTGGTTGTGATTATCGTCAGCTGGAGACACCAGCAATTGATACAACCTTTGTAAGTGTCCCCTTAACCATTCAAGTAGCTGATCAGGTCTTTGTTGATGATGCCAGTCTTGACATTGACCAAATGATGGAAACCATGTATGCAACTGCAGAAGCTTCAAAATCAGCTTGTCCAAGCCCAGATGATTATTTGCGAGCATTTGAAGGTGCCAAAAACATTTTCCTAGTAACCATCACTGGTACTCTTTCTGGCAGTCACAATAGTGCTCAACTAGCTAAGAATATTTATCTAGAAGACCATCCTGACACTAAGATTCATGTAATTGATAGTTTGTCTGCTGGTGGAGAAGTTGACTTACTCGTAGAAAAATTAAATGATTTGATTGACCAAGGCTTATCTTTTGAAGAAGTGGTTGAAGCTATCACCGCCTATCAAGAAAAAACCAAGTTGCTCTTTGTTCTAGCAAAGGTCGATAACTTGGTTAAAAACGGCCGTTTGAGCAAGCTTATCGGTACAGTCGTTGGGCTTCTCAACATCCGTATGGTCGGAGAAGCTAGTGAAACTGGAACTCTCGAATTGCTACAAAAAGCAAGAGGAGCAAAGAAATCGATTCAGGCAGCATATGAAGAGTTAGTGAAAGCAGGATATGCTGGTGGTCGTATTGTCATGGCTCAACGCAATAACGAGAAATGTTGTCAACAGCTTTCAGACCGAATCCGTGAAAATTTCCCACAAGCCAACATCAAAATTCTCCCAACCTCTGGTCTCTGCAGTTTCTATGCAGAAGATGGTGGTTTGCTGATGGGATATGAAATTGATTAATTGCATTCTTGACAAGAGGTGACCATCATCTCTTGTTTTTTTGTGGTACAATAGAGCTATGAAACATTTTGATACTATTGTCATCGGTGGGGGACCTGCTGGTATGATGGCTACGATTTCCAGTAGCTTTTATGGTCAGAAAACTCTCCTCATCGAAAAAAATCGGAAACTTGGAAAAAAATTAGCTGGGACTGGTGGAGGACGTTGCAATGTAACCAACAACGGAACTCTAGATGACCTACTAGCTGGAATCCCTGGAAATGGGCGCTTTCTCTACAGTGTCTTCTCCCAATTTGATAACCATGATATCATTAACTTTTTTACAGAAAATGGGGTTAAACTTAAGGTCGAAGACCACGGCCGCGTCTTTCCTGCTAGTGACAAGTCTCGTACCATTATCGAGGCCTTGGAAAAGAAAATCACTGAGCTAGGTGGCCAAGTTGTTACTCAAACCGAAATTGTTTCGGTTAAAAAGGTAGAAAATCAGTTTGTCCTTAAGTCCGCAGACCAAAGCTTCACTTGTGATAAACTCATTGTCACAACTGGTGGGAAATCCTATCCTTCCACTGGTTCGACAGGTTTTGGTCATGAGATTGCCCGTCATTTTAAGCATACCATTACCGAGCTTGAGGCAGCTGAGAGCCCATTGTTGACAGATTTTCCACACAAGGCCTTGCAGGGGATTTCGCTGGATGATGTGACTCTAAGTTATGGCAAGCATATCATCACTCACGATCTGCTCTTTACCCACTTTGGTTTGTCTGGTCCTGCCGCCCTACGTATGTCTAGCTTTATTAAGGGTGGAGAAGTCCTTTCACTGGATGTTCTACCTCAACTTTCTGAAAAGGACTTGGCTGCATTTCTAGAAGAAAATCGGGAAAAATCCTTGAAAAATGCTTTAAAAACTTTGCTTCCAGAACGCTTGGCTGAATTTTTTGTGCAAGGCTATCCTGAAAAAGTCAAACAACTGACTGAAAAAGAACGCGAGCAACTTCTCCAGTCTATCAAGGGACTTAAAATTCCTGTAATTGGTAAAATGTCTCTTGCTAAGTCATTTGTTACAAAGGGTGGTGTCAGTCTTAAGGAAATCAACCCTAAAACCCTTGAAAGTAAGCTGGTACCTGGTCTCCACTTTGCTGGTGAGGTACTAGATATCAATGCCCACACGGGTGGCTTTAACATCACTTCTGCCCTCTGCACCGGCTGGGTGGCGGGATCAAATTCATTCTAAATATACATTACTCAATGGAACAATACACCCCAAAAGAAAGGAAGTCCTTTGGAACATATTATCTTGTTAAGGGGAGTTACTCCTAATGGAAAAAATGCTATCCCTAAAATGTCTTATCTAGTAGATATCTTGACAGAAGCTGGTTTTCAACAAGTTCGAACCTATATTCAAAGTGGAAATATTATTCTTGAAAGTAACTTAGCTCTCGAAAAAATACGAGAACAGGTTCATACTCTAATAAAGGAAAAGATTGGAGCCGATCTCAAAATAATCATTAAGAATAAGGATATTTTTAAAAACATTGTCCAAGAAAATCCGTTTGGAGAACACTATCTTTATGACCGTGTACACGTGATTTTTTATCAAGAACCTATTCAAAGTCTCCCTTTAGAAAAATTAAAAATGGATTACGGCGAAGAAGAAATTTGTGTCGGTAATCACTGTCTCTACCTCTATCTCCCTAGAACTGCAAAACAAAAAAAGCTCAATACTAACTATCTTGAAAAACTTTTCAATGTAGATTTGACCATGCGAAAACTAAATGTAGTAGAAAAATTATTAAGCAAGTAGTGCTTGAATTTAGTAAAAATCGGAAGAATACTCCTCCGATTTTATTTTGTCTGAGTTTGGACATAGTGGGCAATCACATCTGATGTGTACTGGGCTGTTCCAGGTCCAAATTTGTCAATGTTTTCCTTAAACTCTGGGTTATAAACGTAGCCTTTACCGATATAACCAAATACCTCAATAGAGCAGTCAAATCCATAAGTACGAATAGCTTGCAAGAGTTTGGTTGCTTCTTCTTGATTTTCTGTTGCTGTTACAGGCAGTCCAGCTTGAAGATTTTGTGCCAAAGCTTGAAAAACTTGGTTGAAGGCAGCCGTAGCTTCGTCTTCGTGACCTTTCTGGCGCTCCAGCGCTTGGTCCATCACCTCTTGTCCATATTTCTCTACCGCCTCTTGGTGGTATTTTTGATGGTCTTGGTAGTTAAATCCAGCAAATTTCTCTTGAATACTCATTTCTCTTTCTCCTTTTTGTTCTTGAATGGTTTTCTGCAAGGTGGAAATCAAGGTATCCAGATGTTCCCTTTCTTGAGTCAAATAGTCCAACTGTCTGGTCAGATGGGGCAATAAATCTGTCCTTTCTTCCTTTAATAGCTCTGCTATTTTTTCTAAAGAAAAACCTAGATATTTATAATACAGAATAACCTGAAGTCGCTCCAAATCCTCTTGGCTATAGGTTCGATAGCCGTTTTCCGACTTTAAAGGAACCAAAAGTCCTATCTTATCGTAGTGGTGCAGGGTCTTGACAGAGACACCCGAAAGCTGGGCAGCTTCTTTTATATGGTACATGATTTCCTCCTTACAATAATAGTATACCCCCTCCCCTTAGGTCAGAGTCAAGCGTTTTTGCGAAATTTTTTTACTTTATCATAACATGAAAATGGTTTTCTTGACAGACCTTAGAAAACATGATAGGATAGTCAAGTCTATCAATCAAAAGAAAGGCTCATTTTGAGTACTTATGAGGCTATTTGCCAAGGGCAGTAGCTTTTTCTTTTGTAATACTAATTTTAGGAGTTTAACTATGTCTGAAAAATCGCAATGGGGTTCTAAACTGGGCTTTATCCTAGCATCTGCTGGTTCAGCCATCGGACTTGGAGCCGTTTGGAAATTTCCTTATATGACTGCTGCTAACGGTGGAGGAGGCTTTTTACTAGTCTTTCTCATCTCCACTATTCTAATTGGTTTCCCTCTTTTGCTAGCTGAATTTGCACTCGGACGAAGTGCTGGTGTCTCTGGGATTAAAACCTTTGGAAAACTAGGAAAGAATAGTAAGTACAACTTTATCGGTTGGATTGGTGCCTTTGCCCTCTTTATACTCTTATCTTTCTATAGTGTTATTGGAGGATGGATTTTAGTCTATCTAGGCATTGAGTTTGGAAAATTGTTCCAACTTGGTGGAACGGGTGATTATGCCCAGCTATTTACTTCAATCATTTCAAACCCAGCCATTGCCCTCGGAGCTCAAGCAGCCTTTATCTTATTGAATATCTTTATTGTATCACGTGGGGTTCAAAAAGGGATTGAAAGAGCTTCTAAGGTCATGATGCCCCTGCTCTTTATCATCTTTGTTGTCATCATTGGGCGCTCTCTCAGTTTGCCAAATGCCATGGAAGGGGTTCTTTACTTCCTCAAACCAGACTTCTCTAAGCTGACAAGTGCTGGTCTCCTCTATGCTCTGGGACAATCTTTCTTTGCCCTCTCACTAGGGGTTACAGCCATGCTTACCTATGCTTCTTATTTGGATAAGAAAACAAATCTAGTCCAGTCAGGAATTTCTATCGTAGCAATGAACATCTCGGTGTCCATCATGGCAGGTCTAGCCATTTTTCCTGCTATGTCAGCCTTCAATATCCAGTCTGAAGGGGGACCAAGCTTGCTATTTATCGTCTTGCCTCAGCTCTTTGACAAGATGCCTTTTGGAACCATTTTCTACATCCTCTTCCTCCTGCTCTTCCTCTTTGCGACGGTCACTTCTTCCGTTGTTATGCTGGAAATCAATGTGGGTAATATCACCAATCAGGACAACAGTAAGCGTGCTAAATGGAGTGCTATTTTAGGAATCTTGACCTTTGTCTTTGGAATTCCTTCAGCCCTATCTTACGGTGTTATGGCGGATGTTCATATCTTTGGGAAGACCTTCTTTGATGCTATGGACTTCTTGGTTTCTAATCTCCTCATGCCATTTGGTGCTCTCTGCCTTTCACTCTTTACAGGCTATATCTTTAAAAAGGCTCTTGCAATGGAGGAACTTCATCTCGATGAAAAAGCATGGAAACAGGGACTGTTCCAAATCTGGCTCTTCCTTCTTCGTTTTATCATTCCTATCATCATCATCGTGGTCTTTATCGCCCAATTTATGTAATCAAAAAGGACTTGAGTAATGAACTCAGGCCCTTTCTTTTTTATGGATGACTAACAATCAATTCCAAACCTTGCCCTTCCAGAATCCAAGCTTCAACATCACTTGGTAGGATAAAGTGGCTGCCTTTTTGGATTGGATAGTTTTTTCCGTCAACAGTTAGCTGACCTTGACCAGCTAAGACACTGAATAAGGTGTAATCAGCTGTCTTCTCAAAATCAACTTTTCCAGTGATTTCCCACTTGTAAACTACAAAGAAATCATTAGATACAAGGAGAGTGGAACGCAAATCATCTGCTTTAACAGTTACAGGACGGCTATTGGCAGGCTCTCCAATGTTCAAAACATCGATAGATTTTTCAAGGTGAAGTTCACGCAAGTTGCCATTATCATCCTTACGGTCAAAGTCATAGACGCGGTAAGTTGTATCACTAGACTGTTGGGTTTCAAGAATCAAGATGCCTGCCCCGATAGCATGCATGGTGCCACTTGGCACATAGAAGAAATCTCCAGCCTTAACAGGAACTTTTGTCAGCAAGTCCTCCCAGTTTTTATCCTCGATTTGCTGGCGGAGTTCTTCTTTTGACTTAGCATTGTGACCGTAGATAATCTCTGAACCTTCATCCGCTGCGATAATGTACCAGCATTCTGTTTTTCCAAGTTCGCCTTCATGCTCCAGTCCATAAGCATCATCTGGGTGAACTTGGACGCTGAGCCAGTCGTTGGCATCCAGAATCTTAGTCAAAAGCGGAAATACAGGTTCTGGACGATTGCCAAACAATTCACGGTGTTCTGCATACAAAGTAGCTAGGTCTGTTCCCTCGTAACGACCATTGGAAACTTTAGAGACTCCATTTGGATGAGCTGAGATGGCCCAGTATTCTCCGATTTTTTCACTTGGGATGTCGTAGCCAAACTCATCACGTAGCTTGGTTCCACCCCAGATTTTTTCTTGCATAACTGATTGTAAAAATAATGGTTCTGACATCTTATTCTCCTGTCTGATTTTTCTCCCCTCATTATAGCAAAAAAAGAGTTCCAGTTGAACTCTTTTTCCTATTATATAAAGTAGAGAGAAGATTTTATAAAAATAGTGAACAAATGTGCTCTACTCAATACTTGCACCATTGCTGGCAATGACATCCTTGTACCAGTAGAAGGATTTCTTCTTGCTCCGTTTGAGACTTCCTTGACTCGCATTATCTCGATCCACATAGATAAAGCCATAGCGCTTGTTCATTTCGCCCGTTCCAGCTGAAACCAAATCGATACATCCCCAAGTCGTATAACCGAGCAAGTCAACCCCATCTTGGTAAATGGCATCTCGCATAGCCTTGATGTGGGCCTCTAAATAAGCAATTCGATAGTCATCCGCTACATAGCCATTTTCATCTGGCGTGTCTATAACACCGAGTCCATTTTCTACGATGAACATAGGTTTTTGGTAACGATCCCAGATGGCATTGAGGGTGATACGAAGTCCCAATGGGTCAATCTGCCAACCCCATTCAGAGGATTCCAGATAAGGATTTTTGATAGAGGCAAAGACATTTCCAGCGGTCATATTCCTCACTTCTGGATCCCCTGAGGCCACTCGGCTCGCATAGTAAGAGAAGGAAACAAAGTCAACAGTATGATTCTTCAACAAGTCCAAATCCTCTAACGTCATTTGAATCTTAATTCCCTCACGCTCCCACTGCTTCTTTGCGTAATTTGGGTATTCCCCACGCGCTTGAACATCAATGAAGAAGTAACTCTTGCGGTCTTCCTCCATGGCTGCCCAGTAGTCTCTTGGATGGGCTGTGTTAGGATAGTATTGCCCTGCAGCCAACATACATCCCACCTTATTTTCTGGGTCAATTTCGTGGGCAATCTTTGTCGCAAGAGCTGAAGCTACCAACTCATAGTGTGCAGCCTGATATTTAACCAGTTCTTGATTTTCTCCTTCTTCAAAACAGAGCCCAGCTCCCATAAAGGGGGCATGGAGAATCATGTTGATTTCGTTGAAGGTAAGCCAATATTTGACCAAACCCTTATAGCGGGTAAAGAGTGTGCGACAAAGTTTTTCATAGAAGTCTAACATCCGACGATTGCGCCAACCACCGTACTCTGTAATCAAGTGCATAGGACAGTCGAAATGAGTGATAGTCACCAGAGGTTGGATACCATACTTGTGGCACTCCTTAAATAAATCCTCATAAAAGGCTAGACCAGCTTCATTTGGCACTGTTTCGTCGCCCTTAGGAAAAATCCGAGTCCAAGCAATGGATAGACGATAAGTCTTAAAGCCCATTTCCGCAAAAAGGGCAATATCTTCCTTGTAATGATGGTACATATCAATAGCTTGCTTGGCTGGGTAAAAATAGCCCTCCTCAAACGAAAACATCTTTTTCTGACCTGTGATAATGGCTTCACGATCTGGACCGATGGGGACGACATCCACATTCGCCAATCCACGACCTTCTAAATTATAAGCACCCTCACACTGGTTGGCAGCTGTCGCTCCGCCCCACAAGAAACCATCCGGAAAAGTCAGTTTTTCGGTCATAACTCTACTCACTTTCTTATTTGCTTGTTCATTTACTTATATTATAACTTATTCTGTAAACCTTTTCTTATAAAATACTGTGACATACTGATACTATTCTACTATTTAAGTTTATCAGATTGTTTTTTAAAAAATTATCCTCTAGAAAAAGTAAATAGCCTCCCCTGAAACAAAAAAGAAGACTGAAAACTAGTCTCCTCTGTTCCTTTTAAATCAAAGCTGTAATAACCGTCACTAGGCCAAAAATAATACCTGGTGCATTAGCTGCTGCAAGGGGGATATCTCTTTCTTTTTTGAAAAGACCGTAGTAAACCCAGAGACTACAGTTGATGGCAGCAACCAAGGGCTGGATGAAATTTCCTTTTTGACCAGCCAGATTGTTCATGATTTGTGGGAAGTAAGACACATACATCATAACAGACATAAAGGTCGCTACCCAACCTAAAATTTTCATTTGTTTTTCAGACATTTTCAAAACCTCTTTCATTTTTACTGAATCTTATTTTAAAATATTCTTTCAAAACAATCAAGTCTTTAAAACTTTTGTTATAAAGATATAAACTATCACAATCTTGTTATAAGAAAGAGGGAACAGAAAAAAGACCGAATTGCTCCGTTCTGTTTACTCAATCAAATATTAGAAAATGAATACTCCTTTTCAATGAATCGATTGATTGATGGTAAATAAGCCGTTAGAAATTATTGACAGTATCGAAATTTTCTAGTAAAATGAATTTTGTTAATACCTAAATGGTGTGTAGTTTTCTATCAACATAGTCAGGAGAAAAGGAACTTATGCTAAAAAAATTTAATGAATTGTCACTGAAAGATAAGGCTTATCTAATTGGCGGTTTGAGCTTATTAGTCATTGTGATCTCATTTGGTCTACTCAATCGTCAAACAGTAACTGTCAGTCTTGTCTTTACACAACTATCTGCTCCCTTGATTTTGGTGATTTTTACTTGTCTAGTAATCGGGATCATTGCTGGTAGTGCTATTGGTATTAGCTATCACCATAACAAGACTCAAGATCTGAGAAGCCGCATTGCTGAAGCAGAAGCGACTATCAATATAAAAGACAGGGAGCTTGTCCAGTACGAGGAACAGGTGCAACAATTAAAACAGGAAGCCAAACAATAAGTGTAGAAATCATAACCACCCGTGAAAACGGGTGGTTTTTTGTCTCGCACCTAACGGAGCGAGACGGACTGAAAGTCGCATAAATACAAAAAAGATCGAATTGCTCCGATCTTTTTAAGTTTCACTCCAAGAATGTTTAGATAAAAAATTTGATAATAGAATTACCTACTTCATACGATAAAAATCAATCGCTAGACCAGCAGGCCCTTTAACTAATAAGGACTCTGTTCCCCAATCGGTTACAGTTGGTCCGTTTAAAACCTGGATACCAAGTTCTTTCAACCGTTGGTAATTCTGGTCTACATCCTCAACCTCGATATGAAGAATGATTCCTGACTGAAAATCTTCCAAAGGAATCAAATGATTTTGGGACAACATCAGACAGTGACTGCCAATCGTAAACTGAGCAAAACTGTCATCAACATAATCGGGCTTTTTATCCAAAATACGCTCCAAGTCAGCACAGACTTGGGGAACATCTGAAACGATAATATCTAATTGATTTAAATTCATTTACTATCCTCCATAAAAAGACCGGATTGCTCCGATCTTTTTAAGTTTCGCTCTAAGAAAATCAAAGAATAAACAAGGCATCGAACCGCAGGCAGTACTGAAGTACGGCAAGGTGAAGATAACACAGTTTAAATTTGATTTTCGACGAGAGGAATTATTTAATTGCGCGTGATTGCAAACCTTCTTCTTCCAAGAAGAGGCGGAATGGTACGAGTTCTTCTGCTTCGTATTTTTCCTTGAAGGCTTTGATTGCTTCTTCTGAGTGAAGTTTTGGATCCAATTCAAGTACTTCTACTGGAAGTGGACGGTGTGGAGTGATGCGAGCATCGATAACAACAGTTTTACCTTCTTTGTTGAGTTTAACAGCTTCTGCAACAACTGCATCGATGTCTTCGATACGGTCAACTGTAAATCCAACAGCTCCTTGAGCTTCAGCGATTTTCGCATAGTCAGCATTAGGGAAGTCACAACCAAACAAGTGTTTGTTTGTGTCTTCGTATTTGTCCTTGATGAAGGCATATTTACCATTTGAGAAGACAACGTTGATAACTGGAAGGTCGTATTGAACGTTTGTGATAACGTCTGGGTAGCACATGTTGAATGCACCGTCACCCATGATGTTCCATACTTGGCGATCTGGATTGTCTTTCTTAGCAGCGATACCACCAGGAAGGGCAATACCCATTGTCGCAAAGAGTGGAGATGTACGCCACATGTTCTTAGGTGTCATGTGAAGGTGACGAGTAGATGTTTGAGTAGTGTCACCTACGTCGATTGAATAGATAGCGTCTTGATCAGCATGTTTGTTGATTGCATTGTAAACTTGATACAATTGCAATTCACCCTCAGTTTTACCTTCGAGTTTGTTTATGTAATCACGCCAGTTTTGGTTATTCTTAACATTTGCACGCCACCATGGAGTAGATTCAACTGGATTCACTTTGTCAAGGATTGCTTTCGCTGCTTGACCTGCATCACCAAGGATTGAAGCGTCTAGGGCATGACGTTTACCAAGTTTGTAAGGGTCGATATCGACTTGGATGAATTTTTCAGTATTCTTGAATGCTTCGTAAACTTCAGCAAATGGGAAGTTTGAACCAAGGAAAAGAACTGTGTCTGCTTCAAAGACCACTTCGTTGGCTGGTTTCCAACCAACACGGTAAGCAGAACCTGTCAAACCTTCATAGTTCCATTCGAAAGCTTCAAAGTTTTTACCAGTTGTGATGATTGGTGCTTTGATTTTACGTGACAATTCAGTAATCACTTCACCAGCTTTCACACCACCGTAACCAGCATAGATAACTGGACGTTCAGCATTGTTCAAGATTTCAACAGCTTTGTCGATTTCAACTTCGTTCAAAGCAGGAGCGATGAATGAACGTTCGTATGAACCTGAACCGTAGTATGAGTTTTCGTCGATTTCTTGGAAACCGAAGTTTACTGGGATTTCAACAACAGCTGGACCTTTTTTAGAAACTGCAGCACGGCAAGCTTCGTCAATTACTTTTGGCAATTGCTCAGCGTAAGCTACACGTTTGTTGTATACAGCGATACCGTTGTACATTGGGTTTTGGTTCAATTCTTGGAAAGCATCCATGTTGAGTTCGTTAACTGGACGTGATCCAAGGATTGCTAGGAATGGAGTGTTATCCATAGCTGCATCGTAAACACCGTTAATCAAGTGAGTCGCACCTGGACCACCTGAACCAACTGCAACCCCGATTGAGCCGCCAAATTTAGCTTGCATAACCGCTGCAAGAGCACCTGTTTCTTCGTGGCGAACTTGCAAGAAACGGATATCTTTGTCTTCAGCCAAAGCATCCATCAATGAGCTGAGTGTTCCTGATGGGATACCGTAGATTGTGTCTACGCCCCATGTTTTCAATACATTAAGCATTGCTGCAGATGCAGTAATTTTCCCTTGAGTCATAATGATAACTCTCCTTCAAATATTTTTAAATCTACTAAAAAAAGTTTCATATAGTTTTTGAAAACGTTTCAGTAAATTTTTACAATACTAATTTATCACATTTATTTTGACTTTACTAAGAATCTGCTCAGAAGTTTTTATTCTCTATTACAGTACAGTTTGAAAACGTTTTTAGCTTCTGTTTTATAATACTCAATGAAAATCACAGAGCAAACTAGGAAGCTCGCCACAGATTGCTCAAAGCACAGCTTTGAGGTTGCAGACAAAGCTGACGTGGTTGGAAGAGATTTTTGAAGAGTATAAAAAGCGAGCAAGCCCGCTTTTAGTCTATTTTACTAAAGTTTAGTAAGAGTGAACTGGTCAGAACGGATACAGAACTAAAGGCCATGGCTAGACCTGCCAGTTCTGGGTTGAGAGCCAGTCCAACACCTGAAAAGACTCCTGCTGCAATCGGAATTCCGGCGACATTGTAGATAAAGGCCCAGAAAAGATTGAGCAGAATTCGATTAAAGGTTTTCTTACTCATGTCAAAAGCACGAACCACTCCTAGGAGGTTATTAGTTGTCAACACCAAATCTGCTGACTCGATGGCAATATCTGTTCCAGCTCCCATAGCAATCCCCACATCTGCTACACTAAGGGCAGGAGCGTCATTGATACCATCCCCAACAAAGGCTACTTTGCCAGACGCTTGTAGTTTATGGATTTCATGAGCTTTTTCCTCTGGCAAGACACCTGCAATGACCTCTTCGATTCCGATCTGATCGGCAATGGCACGCGCCACACCAGCATTATCTCCTGTCAGCATGACTGTTTTAAGACCTCGTTTTTTCAACTGACTGATGGCAAGCTTGGCATTTTCCTTAGGAATATCTTGCAGAGCAAGCAAGCCTTTGATTTCATTGTCCACAGCCAAGAAAACAACTGTCTTAGCTTCTTTTTCTAGTTCTTCTAGTTTTTCTTGATAAGTTCTAGAAATATCCATGCCATCCAGCATTTTAGCATTTCCAAGCAAAACTTGTTTTCCATTGATTTGCCCTGAGACACCTTTCCCGTGCAAGGCTTGGAAATTTTCAACAGTTTGAAACTCAAGTCCAGCTTCACTCGCTCGTTTCACAACGGCTTCAGCCAGTGGGTGTTGAGAAGCTTCTTCCAAGGAAGCTGCCAATCCAAGCACTTCTACTTCGTCTCCAATGATATCTGTGACCACAGGTTTCCCTTCAGTCAAAGTCCCGGTCTTATCAAAGACGATAGTTTGAACTTTCTGGATTTCCTGTAGAACCGTTCCATTTTTGAGGAGAACTCCCATCTTGGCACTGCGACCTGTCCCCACCATAAGGGCTGTCGGTGTTGCAAGTCCCAATGCACAAGGGCAGGCGATAATCAAAACCGCCACTCCGTAGAGAAGAGAGGACACAAAGCTAGCTCCAAGCACGACCACACTATCCCTGAGCAAGACGAACCAAACCCAAAAGGTCACAATCCCTAAAATGACAACTGCTGGGACAAAAATTCCTGAAATCTTATCCGTCAAGTCCTGAATCGGCGCACGACTGGTTTGAGCTTTCTTCACAAAATCCACAATCTGAGCCAAAACAGTCTCTGAACCAACTTTTTCTGCTCTAAAAACAAGTGTTCCACTATTATTGATGGTTGAACCAATGACGGTATCTCCAACTGTCTTGTCCACAGGCAGACTCTCACCTGTCACCATAGACTCATCAATACTAGAGATACCTTCTACTACGACACCATCAACCGCAATCTTTTCACCGGGACGCACTCGAATCAGGTCACCTACCTTGACTTGCTCCAAAGGGACTTGAACATAGTTATCCTCACGCAAGACTTCTGCAGTTTTAGCCTGCAAGTCAAGTAATTTCTCCACAGCTTGGGAAGTATTTTTCCGCATTTTCTCCTCAAAAACGGCTCCCATAAGAACGAAGAAGAAGATAAAGGCAGCACTTTCAAAGTAAACGGGGAGACCAGCGAAGAGGGCAACTAAGCTATAGAAATAGGCCACTAGGGTTCCCAGAGCAACCAAGGTATCCATGTTGGCATTGTGCTTTTTAAAACTAGCCCAAGCACTTTGGATATAAGGACCACCTGCTACTAGCATAATCGGTGTTGTGGCTAAAAAGGTTCCCCAACGCATGACTTGGTGACTAATTCCTCCTGTCGACATCCCAATCATGAGGATCACAAGAGGCACAGTAAAGATACTAGTAATCCAAAAACGCTGTAAAAGTGATAGAGATTTTCGAGTCTTCTCAACAACTGTATAACTTCCCTTTTGCATCTTCATACCACAAGAAAATTCATGTTGACCTAATTCTTGAGGTGTAAAACGAATGACTTTCTCTTCGTCTACGCCGATTGGTTCTAAGATGCCTTCTTCTTCAAAAAGAATTTCCTTATAACAGTTTGAAGGAGTAGTACGATGAAAGGTAATCTCAGCTGGAATCCCTTTTTGAAGCTGTATATGAGCTGGATGGTAGCCTTTGTCTGCCGTGATACGGATTTTTTGAACACCATTTTCAAGACTTGCTTTTACAATTTCAGTCATATCATTCTCCTATTCTACAATCATCTTACCGTGCATCATATTCATGCCACAAGAGAAACCATACTCTCCAGCCTGCTCAGGCGTGATTTCCACTATATACTCTTCCCCCATAGGCAGGTCCGCATGTACACCAAAATCTGGAAAAACAATTTGGTCCAGACAGGGTGAAGGGTCCTTGCGGTCAAAGACAATGCGGGCTGGCACTGATTTCTTGAGGATAATCAACTCAGGCGTATAGCCACCCATGACCTCCACTCGAATCTCTTGGTAGCCGTTTTTTTGCTGGGCTTTTTGTCCAGATTTTTCAGGCTTTTTGAAAAACCAAAACAAGATAAAGGCGATAAGGGCAATACAAACAATGGTTACAATGCTATTTAACATGACGTCTCCTTTACATACAATTACATTTTACTTCTGTTACAGCGCTTGATTTCTTCTTAGAAATCACTTCTTCCAAGCCTTCCAAGTCAGCCAGAGTAAAATCACATTCAGCAATCAAATCAGCCAACAAGTTCTTAACCCTACGAGAACAAACCTTGTCCTTGATATCTTGGACAAGTAAATCCCGACTTTGGTCCAAAGTTAAAAGGGCTGAATAGACAAAGGACTTGCCTTCTTTTTTCCGAGTCAGACACTCTTTCTCAACCAAACGAGCCAAAAGAGTCTGAATAGTCGACTTGGACCAGTCGAACCGCTCCGCCAGAACCCTGATCAAATCCGTACTAGTCTGCTCTCCTTGCATCCAAATAATCTTCATGACCTGCCATTCTGCATCTGAAATCTGCATCATCACACCTCCAAAATCTACATTTGTCAATTACAATTATTAGTATACTCAGAAAATCTACATTTGTCAACTATGAAATTCAAATCTTTCTCTTTTTTTAAAATCTTTATTTCAAAAGTGTTTATACTCAATAAAAATCAAAGTGCAAACTAGGAAGCTAGCCGCAGGCTGTTCAAAGCACTGCCTTGAGGTTTCAGTCACATATATACTCCAAGGGGTTTGAAGAGATTTTCGAAGAGTATAAAACACAAGCAAAAACCTCCACACTTAGTGGAGGCAAGCTGTTTTATCAATACAATTTTAAGTCACGTGGGTCAACTGGGAAGGTTGGGTTGTATGGGTTGTGACGGAGTTTGAAGTGTTTGACATCTTCAATAGTCTGAGTTCCAGATAACTGCATAACTGTCTTCAATTCCGCATTCAAGTGCTCAAAGACTTGACGCACACCAACACTACCACCGAGAGCCAAGCCATAGATAACCGGGCGACCAATAGCTACCAAGTCTGCTCCTGAAGCCAAGGCTTTAAAGACGTGTTGACCACGACGAATACCTGAGTCAAAGACAATTGGCACGCGTTTATCAACTGCTTCAGCTACTTCTTGAAGTGAGTCAAAGGCAGCTGGTCCACCGTCGATTTGACGGCCACCATGGTTGGTTACCCAGATACCAGATGCTCCCGCAGCAAGCGAACGTTCAACATCCTCACGGCATTGTGGTCCCTTGACATAAACAGGAAGTCCTGAGTATTCAGCGATGAATTCTACATCACGTGGAGACAAGCGTTGTTTAGCTGATTTGTAAACAAAGTCCATTGATTTACCAGCACCTTCTGGCAGATATTCTTCAACAATCGGCATGCCAACTGGGAAGACAAAACCATTGCGCTTGTCCACCTCACGATTGCCCCCTACAGTAGCATCTGCCGTCAAGACAATCGCTTTGTAGCCTTCAGCCTTCACACGGTCCATAATGTGGCGGTTAATGCCATCATCCTTACTAAAGTAAAATTGGAACCAATGAGGCGTCCCTTGAAGGGCTTCCGTAATTTCTGGAAGGTCAACAGTAGAGTAAGAGCTCGTTGTATAGAGGGAACCAAACTCATGAACACCACGCGCAGTCGCCACTTCCCCCTGTTCATTTGCTAATTTATGAGCCGCAACAGGCGCCATAATGATTGGTGAAGACAATTTTTCACCTGCAAATTCAATCTCTGTACTTGGATTTTCTACATTGCAAAGTGTATGAGGAACGATGAGTTTGTGGTTAAAGGCACGAATATTCTCACGTAAAGTGAAAGTATCTTCCGCCCCACTAGCGATATAGCCAAATGCTGCTTTAGGAATAACTTGTTGCGCCATTGGCTCCAAATCATAGGTATTAATGAAATCTACATGACCTTCTGCATTGCTTGTTTTGTATGACATAAAATGTCCTCCTTGATAAGTAAGCGTTTACTTTGTATATTACAAAAATATCTTAACTCTTTTTTCAAAATTTTTCAAATATTTTGTTTGGAAATTTCAGAAATTTTATGTCTATGATAAAAAATCCTTATAAGGGCAATAAAAAATAGATATTATCCAAAGGAGATTTTAAGTGCTACAATAACTGTATTATTTCTAGATGGGAGGTTCTATTTTTGGATTGGTCCATTGTTGAACAATATCTACCACTATATCAAAAGGCATTTCTTCTGACCTTGCATATTGCAGTTTGGGGGATTCTGGGATCCTTTCTGCTCGGCTTAATCGTTAGTATCATCCGACACTATCAAATCCCTGTTTTGGCGCAAGTAGCGACAGCCTATATTGAATTGTCACGCAATACGCCCCTTTTGATTCAACTCTTCTTTCTCTACTTCGGTCTTCCTAGAGTAGGGATTGTCCTATCTTCAGAAGTCTGTGCCACTTTAGGACTGGTCTTTTTAGGAGGCTCCTATATGGCAGAATCTTTCCGAAGTGGCCTGGAAGCCGTCAGTCAAACCCAGCAGGAGATTGGATTGGCCATTGGTCTGACACCTCTACAGGTCTTTCGCTATGTGGTTCTTCCGCAAGCAACAGCGGTGGCACTCCCCTCTTTTAGTGCCAATGTCATTTTCCTGATCAAGGAAACCTCTGTTTTCTCAGCAGTGGCTTTGGCCGATCTCATGTATGTCGCCAAGGACTTGATTGGGCTCTACTATGAGACAGACATTGCGCTAGCTATGTTGGTAGTTGCTTATCTGATCATGCTGCTACCCATCTCACTGGTCTTTAGCTGGATAGAAAGGAGGCTCCGCCATGCAGGATTCGGGAATCCAAGTACTCTTTCAGGGAAATAATCTCTTGAGAATCTTACAGGGATTGGGCGTTACGATTGGGATATCCATCCTTTCTGTCCTCTTATCCATGATGTTCGGAACAGTCATGGGAATCATCATGACCTCTCATTCTAGAATCATACGATTTTTAACACGATTGTATCTGGAATTTATCCGTATCATGCCCCAGCTGGTGCTACTTTTCATCGTTTACTTTGGCTTGGCTCGAAACTTTAATATCAATATCTCAGGCGAGACTTCTGCTATTATCGTTTTTACCCTCTGGGGAACAGCTGAAATGGGGGACTTGGTCCGTGGAGCCATCACTTCCCTCCCTAAGCATCAGTTTGAAAGTGGACAGGCGCTAGGTTTGACCAATGTTCAACTTTACTACCACATCATCATCCCACAGGTTTTGAGAAGACTGCTACCTCAGGCCATTAACCTTGTCACTCGGATGATTAAAACCACTTCCTTGGTTGTCTTGATTGGGGTTGTTGAGGTTACTAAGGTTGGGCAACAAATCATCGACAGCAATCGCCTGACCATCCCAACCGCTTCCTTCTGGATTTATGGAACCATTCTAGTCTTGTATTTCGCAATCTGCTTCCCTATTTCCAAACTATCCACTCACTTAGAAAAACATTGGAGGAACTAAATGTCTGAAACTATCTTAGAAATCAAGGAACTAAAAAAATCCTTCGGAGACAATCCCATCCTCCAAGGACTATCCCTAGATATCAAAAAAGGGGAAGTTGTAGTCATCCTAGGGCCATCTGGTTGTGGAAAAAGTACCCTGCTTCGTTGCCTCAATGGCTTAGAAAGTATTCAAGGTGGAGATATCCTGCTGGATGGTCAGTCCATCGTTGAAAATAAAAAAGACTTTCACCTAGTTCGACAAAAGATTGGCATGGTCTTTCAAAGTTATGAACTCTTTCCCCATCTGGATGTCCTACAAAACCTCATCCTAGGCCCTATCAAGGCTCAGGGAAGAGACAAGAAGGAAGTAACGGAAGAAGCTCTGCAACTACTGGAGCGTGTTGGTTTACTGGACAAACAACATAGCTTTGCTCGTCAATTATCTGGTGGACAGAAGCAACGGGTTGCAATTGTCCGTGCCCTCCTCATGCATCCAGAAATCATCCTTTTTGACGAAGTGACTGCTTCGCTGGATCCAGAAATGGTGCGTGAGGTTCTGGAACTGATCAATGACTTGGCTCAAGAAGGTCGCACCATGATTTTAGTAACCCATGAAATGCAGTTTGCTCAAGCAATTGCCGATCGGATTATCTTCCTCGACCAAGGGAAAATTGCTGAAGAAGGAACAGCTCAAGCCTTCTTTACCAATCCGCAAACCAAACGAGCTCAGGAATTTTTAAACGTCTTTGACTTTAGCCAATTTGGCTCATATCTATAAAGGAGATTCTTATGAAACTACTCAAACCACTCTTAACTGTTTTAGCACTTGCCTTTGCCCTTATCTTTGTCACAGCTTGTAGCTCAGGTGGAAATGGTGGTGCATCGTCAGGTAAAACCACTGCCAAGGCTCGCACAATCGATGAAATCAAAAAAAGCGGTGAACTACGAATCGCCGTATTTGGAGACAAGAAACCGTTTGGCTACGTTGACAATGACGGTTCTTACCAAGGTTACGATATCGAACTTGGGAATCAACTGGCCCAAGACCTTGGTGTCAAGGTCAAATACGTTTCAGTCGATGCTGCAAATCGTGCGGAATACTTGATTTCAAACAAGGTGGATATTACCCTTGCCAACTTTACAGTAACTGACGAACGTAAGAAACAAGTTGATTTTGCCCTTCCATACATGAAAGTTTCTCTGGGTGTCGTATCACCTAAGACTGGTCTCATTACTGACGTCAAACAACTTGAAGGTAAAACCTTGATTGTCACAAAAGGAACGACTGCTGAAACTTATTTTGAAAAAAATCATCCAGAAGTAAAACTCCAAAAATACGACCAATACAGTGACTCTTACCAAGCCCTTCTTGACGGACGTGGAGATGCCTTTTCAACTGACAATACGGAAGTCCTAGCTTGGGCACTTGAAAATAAAGGATTTGAAGTAGGAATTACTTCCCTCGGTGATCCAGATACCATCGCAGCAGCAGTTCAAAAAGGCAACCAAGAATTGCTAGACTTCATCAATAAAGATATTGAAAAATTAGGTAAGGAAAACTTCTTCCACAAGGCTTATGAAAAAACACTCCACCCAACCTACGGTGACGCTGCTAAAGCAGATGATCTAGTTGTTGAAGGCGGAAAAGTTGACTAATACTCTTCGAAAATCAATTCAAACCGCGTCAGCTTTATCTACAACCTCAAAGCCGTGCTTTGAGCAACCTGCGGCTAGATTCCTAATTTGCTCTTTGATTTTCATTGAGTATCAGATCCAATAACATCACAAAAAGAAATCAGGTAATCCTAGTGACTACCTGATTTTCTATGTTTTAGGCATTTTGCCAATTTTCTTGGTCTTCTTTAAAGCGTTTTAGAAGGTCCAAGCCTTCTGGCGTAATGTAGCCTTCTTCTTGGGCTAGATGGATAAGCTCACTGTAGTTTGAAAGCGTCACAAGTTTGACACCTGCATCTGCAAAGTTTTTGTCTGCTTTTGGCAATTGGTAGCTGAAAATCGCTACAACTCCAAGCACATCTGCTCCTTCTCGCTTAGCTGCTGCAACAGCTTCAAGAACAGAACCACCAGTTGAAATGAGATCTTCAACCACTACCATCTTTTGTCCCTGAGCCACGCGGCCTTCGATTTGGTTACCAGCTCCGTGGTCTTTTGGTCTGCTACGGATGTAGGCAAATGGCAAGTTCATCTTGTCAGCAATAATAGCTCCGTGCGGAATCCCTGCTGTTGCAGTCCCTGCAATCACTTCTACCTCTGGAAAGGCTTCTTTGATAGCATCCACAAAACCATTTTCAATGAGAGTACGAGTTTCTGGATAGGCTAATGTCACACGATTATCAGTATAAATCGGTGACTTGATACCAGATGCCCAAGTGAAAGGCTCCTCTGGTTTGAGGTAAACGGCTTGAATTTTCAAGAGGTGGCTAGCAATATCTTTAGCAAGTGTCATGGTATTCTCCTTTTATTTTTCTAATCTAGTTCTTTAATTCCAGTCCTGTGTCCATTCATCCTTGATGGCATGATAAGCTGCAACAGGATCCTCAGCTTGGGTAATGGGACGTCCCACTACGATATAGTCACTACCGATTTGATAAGCATCCGCTGGCGTCATCACGCGTTTTTGATCTCCAACAGCTGCTCCCTGAGGACGAATGCCCGGTGTCAGACAGATAAACTCTGGATTGGTAGCCTGCTTGATGAGTTGCACTTCCTGAGCTGAGCAAACAACACCATCTAATCCGGCTTCAGCTGTCTTCTTAGCATAATGAATCACAGACTCCTGCAGACTGGTTTGAATATTTTGAAAATCCTGCATCTGAGCTTCTGATGTTGATGTAAGCTGCGTTACAGCGATCAATTTGGCTTGACTTCCAAGACCTTCACGCGCAGCCTTCATCATCTCTACACCGCCAGCAGCATGAACATTGGTCATATCCACACCAAGCTGAGATAAGACCTTCATAGCTGATTTGACTGTATTGGGAATGTCATGCAACTTGAGATCCAAAAAGACACTGTGACCCAGATCTTTCAAGTAAGACACAATCTCAGGCCCCGTTGCGTAATAAAGCTCCATCCCTACCTTAAGATAAAGGCTTTCTTCTGCTGGAAAAAGAGCTAAGAATTCCTTGACCGCCTCAAAACTAGGAAAATCAAGAGCAATGACTGGACGATGTTCTCGCATAGGTTTCTCCTTTTACCTTTGCTAGTGAGAGAGTCTGGCCACAAGAAGCCACGAAAAAAGGAACCTGCCAACAGCAAGGTTCCACGAAAAATGGGTAGTCTCCACCCTTTCACCGTCTAACCTTAGCTGCCTCTCTGGACTGCTTTAAAGGTTTTTTACTATTCTATTATTTCTATCAGCACTTGTCAAGTAAAAACATGGTTACTAAAGAACGATAAGAGAAAAGGTAAACCTAGCGACGCGGTGAACGCTGGGTCGTTTGGTTTCGATTGCTCTGTTCCTCTTGTTTTTTCTGTTCTTCTAAACGTTTACGTTCTTCTTCCTGTTTCTTCTCAGCTTCTTCGGCCTCTTTTTTGGCTTTTTCTTCTGCTTCCATAATTAATTTATCCGCTACAGTGTAGCTGTAGATTCCAGCTTCCATATCGACCACACTCGGTTCTGACAATTGAGGCTTAATCTTGCTGTAATAAGGCAGTTTCTTACTCATTTCAGAAAGGGGAACCAAGACTTCGTCCGAATCATTCATGGTCAATCGAATTAAATCGGAAGTTACCTTGCTTGGGGCTAATTCCACCTTTTGGATATCCGCCTTGAGTTCTGGGCTAATTTGAGCAAGTTCTGACGTAAAGGTTTTGATTTGTTCGCTATCATTAAAGAGAACTGATAAATAAGTTTCTGGTAGACTGACCAAACTTACCGCACTGGTCTCAAGCTGACCGCTTGAAAGAATTGGATAATGACTTTCTCCAGAAACATAGTAGGCAACAATATCATATTCCTTGATCTTGATAGTGAACTTGGTTGGAAATTGATAGACAAGCTGAGCTGATTCCACCCAATAGTTAGACTTGATCCGCTCTTCATATTTTGCCTTGTCTAGCAGAAGGTTAATCGTATAATCCGTATCCTGAATGCCTGAAGCTTGTCGAATATCATCAGCCGTAGTTTGCACCGTTCCCTCAACACGGATATCCTTCATGGTCGCATAAGGACTGAGTAAGTAGGCAGAGACAATCAATAAAAGCAGACTTGGAAATAAAATCGTTAAGGCTCGTAAGATATGAAGGCCAGGAATCTTTGCTTTGGCTGGTTTTTCTTTTGTAGCCTTTTTAGCAAGCTTTTTATCCTGTTCCTCGTCCTCTTTAGACCCTGATTCTTCTTTCTCTTCTTCCTCTTTGTCACCCTCTGAGGATGCTACTTTTTCTTCAGACTCTTCCTTAGCTGATTCTTCATCTTCCCGGTCTGTTTCACTCTCCTGATCCTGCTTGTCCTCTGACTTCTCAGATTCTTCTCCCATTCGAGCTTGTCTTTCCTTTTCCTTCTCCTCAGCTAGGGCTGCCTCTTCTTCAGCCTTCTTTTTTAGGTATTCTTGGTTTCGTTTCTGCCATTCTGATAACTCTTTCAATTCTTCGAGGATTTCTTTGCCCTCATTTTTCTTATCTTTTGACATTTACTTTCCTTATGATAAATCTTTTTTCAATAGTTTATAAAAATCTGCTAGAGATTTCAATTCCTTAGAAGCCTTCATCTTAGCTTGGTAATCTTCCTTGTGACTTAGTAAGTGAGAAAGCTTCTCTTCTAAACTGTCCAAGGTCAAATCGCTTTCTTGAAGCTCTTCTGCATAGCCTTTTTTTACAAAGTAGGCTGCATTTTCAATCTGGTCTCCACGACTAGCTTCACGACCAAGTGGCACAATGACATGTAATTTTGCCATGGCCAAGAGCTCAAAAATCGTATTGGCACCACCTCGTGTCACAACAATATCAGCCAATTCCATCAAGGGTTGATAGAGATTGGTCACATAGTCAACACGAAAAAGATTTTGGCTCAACTCGTTCAGGCTAGAGTCTCCAGTTAGATTGATAATATTGTAGCGCTCGGTTAGCTCTTTCTTATGGTCTGTCACCAATTGGTTAAAGACACGAGCACCTGCTGAACCGCCAACAAACAATACAGTTGGCAATTGGGGATTAAAGTGGGTTTGAATATCTACCAATTCATCGGGTTCTGGAGTGTTTTGGTCTGAAACCTTGGTCACTGCTCCCACATGCTCGACCTTAAACAAACTCGAAGCTTGCTCAAAGGTTGAATACATCTTCGTCGCAAATTTATAAGCGATTTTATTGGCCAAGCCCATGGACAGGTCAGATTCGTGAATAAAGACAGGCACTCCTGACACACGCGCTGCGATAACAGGCGGTACTGAGACAAAGCCTCCCTTTGAAAAAAGAGCCTGTGGACGAAGTCGCAACATGATAAAGAGCGATTGGACAATTCCCCAGCCAACTTTAAATACATCCAGCATATTTTGCCAAGAGAAATAACGACGCAATTTTCCAGTCGCAATGGAATGGAAGGTGACATCTAGACCCGACTTGAGGATCTCTTGGTGTTCGATACCACGCTTATCCCCGATATAGTGAACTTCCCAACCATCTTCGATGAACTTGGGCATCAACAAAAGATTGAGGGTCACGTGTCCAACCGTCCCCCCACCTGTAAAGACAATTTTTTTCATATTATTCCTTTAACTCCGCTACTGTGTCGATAAAGAGGTCGCCACGTACTTCAAAGTTAGCATACATATCCCAGCTAGCATTGGCAGGACTGAGAAGAACTACGTCTCCTTGAGTCGCAAGTTCATAGGCCTTGCGGGTCGCATCTGCAATATCAGTCGCATCCACATATGCCACACCAGCCTTATCTGCTGCCCGTTTGACACGTTCTGCAGACTGACCGAGAATGACCATCTTCTTGAGTCCAGTAATATCTGGAACCAGTTCGTCAAACTCATTACCACGGTCCAAACCACCTGCAATCAAAATGACCTTGCTGTTGTCAAATCCTGACAAGGCTTTTTGAGTAGCCAAGATATTGGTTGACTTGCTATCGTTATAGAATTTGATCCCTTTGATTTCATCCACAAATTGGAGACGGTGTTTGACACCACCAAATGCTGAAAGAGTTTCTTTGATGGTTTGGTTATCCACACCACGAAGCTTGGCTACAGCAATCGTCGCAAGGGCATTTTCCACATTGTGGCTACCTGGAACTCCGATTTCGCTAGCTGCCATGACCACTTCTCCACGGAAGTAGAGTTGACCATCTTCCAGATAAGCTCCATCAACCTTTTCCTGTGTTGAGAATGGTACAACTGTAGCTTGTGTTTTAGTGGCCAATTCTTTTGCCAAGTCTTGGTTAAAGTTCAAGACAAGGAAATCAGCCGCTGTCATCTTGTTCTGGATATTCCACTTGGCTGCTACATATTCCTCAAAAGAACCATGATAATCGATATGAGTTGGCATGAGGTTGGTAATAACTGCAATCTCAGGATGGAATTCTTGGACGCCCATCAGTTGGAAAGAAGAAAGTTCCATGACAAGCGTGTCCTTATCTGTCGCAGTTTGAGCCACTTGACTGGCTGGATAGCCGATATTCCCTGATAAGAGACCATGTTGGCCAGCAGCAGTCAAAACTTCCCCAATCATAGTCGTTGTGGTTGTTTTTCCATTTGAACCTGTGATACCGATAATGGGCGCTTCTGAAATCAAATAAGCCAATTCCACCTCAGTCAAGACTGGAATACCCTTTGCGAAAGCCTTTTCAATCATGGGATTGCTGTAAGGTATACCTGGATTTTTCACCATGAGGGCAAAGTCTTCATCCAAGAGTTCCAAAGGATGACCACCTGTGATAACCTTGATCCCTTCTTCCAACAAACTTTGCGCAGCTGGATTGTCCTCGAATGGTTTCCCGTCATTTACTGTCACAATAGCACCTAGTTTATCCAACAAACGAGCTGCAGATTCACCAGACTTGGCCAAACCTAAAACAAGGACTTTCTTATTTTTAAACTGATCTATTACTTTCATGTCTCGAACTCCATTTCTACTCTTACTATTTTACCATTTTTATGGAAATAATTCTAAACGAAAATGCTCATATTCAGCATTCTAACAAGCAAAAAGAGAGCCGAAACTCTCTTCTTTATCTTTTTTTACTTTTATGGACCGACATGAGGGTAATATCTCGCAAGCTAAAGTATGCTAGGAAGAGCATGGCGATTGCGATAAAGAATTCTGTCGGTAGCTGAAAGATTTGCAGAACAGACAGCATCAGCAAAATCAAGAGTGCTACAAAAGCAAAGACGACAAGGACGATATTGACTGTCCCTTTAATGCTTTGTGGTGTCGCAAATACATAGAGTAGTAATAAGAGGAGTCCTATGATTAAATAAACCATCTTTATCTCTTTCTAGCTCTTATTCAGCTGATTTTTTCTTCTTGTTAGCTTTCTCACGCTCTGCTTTGTTAAGGATTTGTTTACGCAAACGGATAGACTCAGGCGTTACTTCCATGTACTCATCGTCGTTCAAGAACTCAAGAGACTCTTCAAGTGTCAAGATACGAGGAGTCTTGATAACAGCTGTTTGGTCCTTAGTAGCTGAACGAACGTTGGTCATTTGTTTCGCCTTAGTGATGTTAACTGTCAAGTCGTTTTCACGAGAATTTTCACCGATGATCATTCCTTCATAAACCTCAGTACCTGGGTTGACAAAGATCGTACCACGTTCTTCGATAGACATGATTGAGTAAGTTGTAGCCTTACCAGCATCGATAGAAACAAGGGCACCACGGTGACGACCACCAATTTCCCCTGGAATCAATGGCAAGTATTGGTCAAAGGTATGGTTCATGATACCGTAACCACGAGTCATTGACAAGAACTCAGTTGAGTATCCGATTAAACCACGCGCTGGAACAAGGAAGACCAAACGAGTTTGACCATTACCAGTTGAAATCATATCCAACATTTCACCCTTACGTTCAGAAAGGCTTTGGATAACAGATCCTTGGTATTCTTCTGGAGTGTCGATTTGAACACGTTCAAATGGTTCACATTTAACACCATCGATTTCTTTTACGATAACTTCTGGACGAGATACTTGAAGTTCATAGCCCTCACGACGCATTGTTTCGATAAGGATTGACAAGTGCAATTCTCCACGTCCTGAAACAGTCCATTTATCTGGTGAATCAGTTGGGTCAACACGAAGGGAAACGTCTGTTTGCAATTCTGCCTGCAAACGTTCTTCCACCTTACGAGAAGTCACCCATTTACCTTCTTTACCAGCAAATGGTGAGTTGTTGACCAAGAAAGTCATTTGAAGAGTTGGCTCATCGATGTGTAGGATTGGAAGAGCTTCAACTGCGTCTGTCGGAGTAATAGTTTCGCCGACAAAGATATCTTCCATACCTGAAACGGCAATCAAGTCACCTGCTTTGGCTTCTTGAATTTCACGACGTTCCAAACCAAAGAAACCAAAGAGTTTTGTAACACGGAAGTTTTTAGTTGTACCATCAAGTTTAGAAAGGGTAACTTGGTCCCCAACTTTAACAGTACCACGGAAGACACGACCGATACCGATACGACCAACGAAGTCATTGTAGTCCAAAAGTGATACTTGGAACTGCAAAGGCTCATCTGAGTTATCTACTGGAGCTGGGATATGGTCAATAATCGTGTCAAAGATTGGTGCCATAGTAGCTTCTTGGTCAGCTGGGTCATCTGACAATGAAGAAGTTCCGTTGATCGCTGAAGCATACACTACTGGGAAATCAAGCTGGTCATCATCTGCACCAAGCTCGATGAAAAGTTCCAATACTTCATCCACTACTTCCGCTGGACGAGCTGATGGCTTATCGATTTTATTAACAACCACGATTGGGACAAGGTCTTGTTCCAAAGCTTTTTTCAATACGAAACGAGTTTGTGGCATGGTTCCTTCGTAGGCATCTACGACCAAGACAACACCGTCAACCATTTTCATGATACGCTCAACTTCTCCACCGAAGTCCGCGTGTCCTGGGGTGTCCATGATGTTGATACGAGTTCCGTTGTAGGCAACGGCTGTATTTTTAGCAAGGATGGTAATTCCACGCTCTTTCTCGATATCATTCGAGTCCATAGCACGCTCAGCCAATTCAGTACGTGCATCAAGCGTTTCTGATTGTTTCAATAATTCGTCAACGAGGGTTGTTTTACCGTGGTCAACGTGGGCGATAATCGCAATGTTACGGATATCTTCTCTTAATTTTGTCATGATTTCCTCTATAATATTCAAAATTTATTTTCTAACTGAACGATTATACCATATTTTCAAGTAAATAACATAACTCAAGCAAGTGTAAATGTTTTCACTCTGCTTTTCTTTTCACGTCAAGCCTTTTCAAAGTATACAACTTATGATAAGATAGGCACAGTATGCGTTTAGATAATTTATTAGCCCAAGAAAAAATCAGCCGAAAGGCCATGAAACAAGCCTTACTTAAAGGGGAAATTCTAGTCGATGGTTGCCCAGCCCGCTCCCTAGCCCAAAATATCGATACAGGTCTACAAGAACTCCTTTTTCAGGGCCAAATCATTCAAGGTTATGAGCACACCTACCTTATGCTTCATAAACCTGCTGGTGTCGTGACAGCCAACAAAGACAAGGAACTTCAAACTGTCATGGACCTCCTGCCACCTGACATCCCGTCTGACCAGCTCTATGCTGTCGGTAGACTGGACCGAGATACGACTGGTCTCCTCCTCGTGACCGATAACGGCCCTTTGGGTTTTCAACTCCTTCATCCTCAGTATCATGTCGATAAGACTTATCAAGTTGAGGTTAATGGACTCCTGACACCTGACCATATTCAAGCCTTTCAAAAAGGAATTATCTTTTTAGATGGTACTGTCTGTAAACCTGCAAGGATAGAAATTCTATCTGCAAGTCCTTCCCACAGTCAAGCCTCTATCACCATTTCAGAAGGAAAATTTCATCAAGTCAAGAAAATGTTCCTCTCGGTTGGCGTTAAGGTGACCTCTCTCAAACGCACCCATTTTGGACCTTGGAGTTTGGATGAGAATCTAAAAGAAGGAGATTATCGCCCCCTAAACTCGGAAGAATTAGCAAACATTCGTGACTTTCTCAGAAAAGTGGTTAAAAAATGAGCTCGGAAAATATCCAAGCTCGTTTTCTTATTTCTCAACTTTGACTTTCCCTTTCCAAGAATCCAAACCATAAGAAAGGATATAAATCTCAGAAAAACCTTGTTTTTTCAAGTAAAGGGCTGCATTTGTGACACGTTGCGCACGTTGGTTTTCGTAAAGAAGGACAGGTTTATCTTTACGAAGGGCTGCAAGACTAGTCTTCAACTGACTTGAAGGAATATTGCGTGCACCAAGGATATGTTTTCTGTGAAATTCAGCTGGGTCGCGCAAATCAATCAATTGACCTGTACGAATCAAGGCTTCAAACTCCTCATTGTCTACAATTTTAGCCGCACGGCGAATACGAAGATAGTTAAAACCCATCCACGCCAACATTGCTAGTATAAGTGCCCACAAAATCCAAGTAACCATTAGTTCTTTTCTCCATTTTTCTCAATATAATCCAATTCTACCTTGTGCTCTCTGCGAAGAACCGCTTCTGCCTCTAGATAGTCTAATTTGTCCATTAAACCTGCATCATAGATCCGTGAGAGTTCGAGCTTCATCAGTTCAATATCGTATAAGCGTTTTCCCATGTAAACAATAATACCAAATTGTTTGAGGAACTGCTGCACATCGTAGAATGTTTTCATAAGACTCATTCTAGCAAAATTTTGTGTTTTTTTCAAGAAGAGACTCACACAAGAAGTATCAGAGAAATTAAAAAAGCTGCATCTTCTGCAACTTTTTAATCTGGTGGAAAATAGCCCAACTGCTCAGCGATATGAATCGCCTCCTGCCTGTTAGTCACTCCCAATTTTGAAAAGATATTGGCCAAGTGATTGGAAACTGTACGTTTACTCACATAGACCTTGTCACAGACATCATCAATGGTCAAGCCATTTCTAACCAGTTCTAGTATCTCGATTTCTCGTGGTGTTAGCACCTCTACCATCACTTCATCTGAAAAGACCTTACCACCTAGATAAATCTTTTCCAATTTTTTCACCAACTCATCTGGGTTCATACTTTTGTCCAGAAATCCATAAGCTCCCATAGCTTTAGCTCGGTGTTCATACATCTTTTTGCTGTATCCCGTCAAAATAACAACCTTACTAGAACAACCATTGTCGATAATCTCTTGTGCCAAGGTCAGCCCATCATCTTGATACAGACTCGTCAGGTTGATGTCAATCAAAATAATGTCGTAATCATTAAAAGAAATCTCCGAAATAGTCGAAAAATTATCCACTAACTGGACCTTTTTAATGTTTTCCGATAATTCTAAAATCATCTTGATACTTTGGCTAAATAATCTATGATCATCAATTAACAAAATTTTCATAACACAACTCCTTATCAATCGGGAGAGTAATTTCTACACGAAATCTCTTATTATTTTCAAAAATCTGCATCTGACCACCTAAAACACTAATTTTATTAGACATATTTTTCAAGCCATAACCTAAGGATTTTTTTGTTTGAAGGCAGTCATTTTCAGAAATGATAAAAATAGCGTCATCATGCACATCAATCTTCAAAGAAATTGTTCCACCACTAGCGTACTTAACAGCATTGGTCGCCAACTCCTCAACCAGACGATAGGCAATTTTATCGTAAGGAGATAAAAGCCTAAAGTGGGCAGGAAACTGTGTGACGACTTCATTTTCTGCGTGATAGCGCTTGACAATCCGATTAATCAGCCCTTGATACTGGATGTCTAACTGCTCGTCTGTTTCTACCATTGGCTGATAATAATCCATCCGCTCACGAATCCGCTGAACCAACTCCTCTGTCACCAGATTGATCTGTTCACCAAAAGCTTGATTGCTACTATATTTATTGAAATTTTTTATTGCCATCACATTTTGCAGGATTTCATTGTGAAGAAATTCGGAGAACTGTTGTTCTGTGTCTTCATTTGCCAGCAGACTTTTCACCATACGATTACGCTTTAAAAAGAGAACTTTTACATAATCCCTAGCATCTAGCATCTCAGCAGAACGAAAGAGACGAATCAATTCTTCCGAACAAATCCCGAACAATAGTAACATGATATTCAAGACCAAAAAGCTCGTGTTTAAATCTAGACGAAAGATGATGAAAATGCCTACTAACAAAAACATAACCAGTAAAAACAAGCGTGAAAAAGCTTTTATATAGGACAATTTCAACTCTGATACCCTTTTTTGAAGAGAGCTGACAATCGTTTTGAAGTGTAAAAAAGCTAAGATACCAAGAATTTCTAGATACCAGACTAGGTTCATCACTCCTGAGCCCGTCGTATTGATATACAAAAAGAAATAAGAAAGAGGCAATATTAAAGCTAATATCCACAAATTTCGTCTCTGATACTTGAGTTTACTTTTCAACTCTTTATGATATAAAATCAGTAAAATCAAGGGAACAAGGTTTAAAAAGAAAGACGCAAACAAGGACAGAAATAGAAAAATTGAAGGACTTAACAGATACGAACTAATGGTGATTAGTGTCAACACAAAGGACACACTCAACAGTTCTTCTCCTATTTTCTCACCCAGAAAGATAATAGACAGAGAACTATACACCAATAAAAAAGAGTTGAGCGGATGAAGAATATCAAAGAAGTGCAACAGGGTGCTCGCAACTCCTTGATTAAATATGGATTGCCAGCTAATAAGAAACATCATCAGAAGCAACCAAAGTTTCAACTCACTGTACCGAAAGGTCACAATATTACAAATATAACTAAATGCAATTAAAGCAATAATCAGCAATAAAACCATCTGCAAGGAAAAATCTGTCGAAAAGTCCAGAGGAATCCTATAATAAATATAAATCATTAAAGCTAGATGATTAAAAATCGTCAACCACCACAATAAAAGTGAGTTTTTCGAGAGCGATTTGACAAACTGTTTCATATGTATCCACTTCCTGAACTACTTTAATATCATTATAACACAATACCAGAATTGTCGGATAGGCAACTCTGGTATTTGACTTAATTTTCAATAATTTCCCAACTTACTCTGTAAGTCACTAGCAGGTAAAGGACAAATAGTAAGACCGCTACTCCCAGATAGGTGATATCTATAGAAATGCTGGTATTAGCGAAATTCTCAAAATAGCCCAAAAGAGCGGTACTCAAGGCAAATGCTAGCGGACCTGCGATGACCAGCGGAACCAAGAAATAACTTAGAATCTGTTGCAAAAGAATAGAGCGATTTTGCTTTCTCTTATTACCAAGAAGGTATAAGATTTGATAATCATTGACACTATCCAAAGAACTTGTAGAAGTTTGAAGTGACAAGATACTGAGGGAAATAATGATAAAAATAACACTGACAAAAATCATGACAAAGACAATGACGCCCATAAATCCAAGGTAAACCTCAAAAATACTTCCTTTCGTTTGATAGGTGAACGAATTCAACTCTGCTCCATCACGAGTGAAGTAGTATTTTTCAATCCACTGACTCAAGAATGTTTCTACTTCCCGTTTGTCAATGTTTTCTTTGAAATTGGCAACATAGGTCGTGTGGTCTTCCGTCAATCCAACTACTACCTTATCTGGTACAATCAAGGTTCCTGCGTCATTTAGACCTACTGAAGATAAAAAGTAAACTGTTTCAAGTGGCTTTGAAGAGGCAAGGTTGAGAGAATGACCGTTAATCATGAGGGTTTTGGTCGTTGATAGAAAGTCCTGGATCTGCTTGGCAGTTCCTTTATAGTTGGCATTGACCAGAAATTGGTTATCTGCCAAGTCAACCGCTTTTTCCCCTTGCAGTTTGCGGAGATGATTGTAGGCAGAAATTCCTAAAATCGGTACTTTTGATTCAGGAAGTTTCTTATCATGCTCCCAGAGATTGCTGGTATCAATCAAATCTTTATAGATTACATCACTAGAATAGCTAGGATAGCTGTACTCTTCTTTGATGAAATTAAAGTCAAAGCCATCGGCTTTCAATCTGTCTTTGACAGATTCCTGAGAAAATTGAAACTCTTTACCACGGTAGAGATTGACAGTTACATCATAAGGTGAGTATTTGTTCAGCTCTCGGTTCATAGTCGTATAGGCACTACCACTAAAAACGAGTAAGCTGAGAGCCAGTGTCAAGGTCAAGGATAAGACAGCCAACGTGACCGAATTACTATCAGCTTGTTTTGAAAATTGACGGATTTTAAAAGTGTTTAGTTTGTTATAGTAGGTTTGAGGCAGTTTTCTAAGGGAAATCAAGACAAAATGGCTTAAAGTATTGTAAAACAAAATCACAAAAATCACGAAGACAGATACCAGCAAGATACCCCAGCTTTTCAAGAATGATAGATGGTGATAGTCTGAAAAATAGAGAGCACCAAAACCGATAACAGCTGTCGAAAGAATAAAGAGAAGTGCTTGAAGAACTGGCTTGCCTTTTGCCAAGACAGATTTCTTGACCCCATTCTCTTGAATAAGTGCAATGATATTTTGCTTTCTAAAGGTAAGAATGTCCATGACACCAACAATAAAACTGGTTACAAAATAGGAATAAACTAGTAAGATGACAGACTTGCTATCAAAGAACAGCAGACTACCAAAGTAATTGGCCATAAAAAACTCAGATGCAATCTTAGCTAGAATGACCAGTAAGATCAATCCAAGCAAGAAACCTAGAATCAAGGAAAAGATATTGACCAGCATGGTTTCAAAGAACAGGGTACGGATAATCTGCTTCTTCTTCATTCCCAGCGTTGCATAAAGTCCCAGCTCTTTCTTGCGCCGTCCCAGCACAAAATTTGTGGCGTAAACGATGAGAAAGGCAATCGCCGATAGAATCAGATAGGAAAGCAAGCCCATGTACTGGCTCATCACCGTCGTCAACATTTCCTTTGCCCCTGATAAACTTTGCATCACTGGATGGCTTGGTAAAGCATTAAAAGCGTAGAGCAAGCTATAAATCAATGTCAGACTGAAAAAATAGATGGTATAAGTCTGTAAATTTCGAAATACATTTCGTAAAATCAATTTTGGATACATACTCTCACCCTCCTATCTGGTACGACTGTAAATCTCTTGCAAATACTGTTCATTAGATAGGCTGTGACGTTCCAAATCATCCATAATCTTTCCATCTCTAAGTAGCACCATCCGTGAAGAGTACTTGGCTGCGGCAGGGTCATGCGTAACCAGTAAAATGGTAATACCAAAACTTTTATTGATTTCCTGCAAAAGTGCCATCAGTTTTTCAGAATTGGCAGAGTCCAAGGCTCCTGTCGGCTCATCTGCGATAATCAGTTTAGAATCATCAATCAAGGCTCTAGCAGTTGCCACGCGTTGTCGCTGACCACCTGATAACTGATTAGGAAACTTATCTTTTAAGTTTTGGATGGCCAACTTATCCAAAATTTCCTCAATCTTATCCTGATGTTTTTTGATATTTTTCCCCTGAATTTGAAGAGGTAGAACAATATTTTCATAGACCGTCAAGGTTTCCACCAAGTTGTAGGCTTGGAAAATATAGGAAATGTTTTTAGCACGATAGTCAGCTAGTTCATTTTCCTTGGCATGGATGATGTCAAAATCTTCAAATCGAATCTCACCTGACGTTGGTTTATCAATCGTTGAAATACAGTTGAGGAGTGTTGTTTTTCCACTACCACTGGCACCCATAATTGCCAGAAATTCACCTTTTTCAACGGACAAGTTCACATCTAATAAAGCACGAACGATATTATCCCCTTGACCAAATGTTTTCGTTAATCCTGTTACAATAAGCTGTTTCATCATTTCATTCCTCCGTTTCTTTATTACTCTCTTATTATACGGTTCCTTTCAATGTTTGGCATGAGTATTTTGTGCAATATATTCAAGTAATAAAAAACCGATGCCTTTTTCAGGTATCGGTCGATGTTGATTATTTGCGATCGTTTCTTTTTTTCATAAAGTAAACAATCCCTATGACAACAACTCCTAAGACCAGTACAGGTGCATAGAATTCTAGTGTTCCAATAATTCCTTCCATTTTATCCTCCTGTCAAAAAATAGAGAGTTTTATTCACAGCGCACGTTTGACGAAATACATTCATAAGAATATGCAAACCACCAAGCACAGCGCCCCTGTGCTGTTAATCTAACAGCCGTACCCTAACCCAGCAGCAGATTTTCCATCCAATTCTTGGCTATTAATTTCCACAATCCAAAGAATCAATCTCAAAGTTGTCTTGTTCTATTTGTATTTCTCCCCGTAAATATAACACCAAATCAAAATGTTGTCAATATTTTGTAATAAAACACTAGAATTCTCCTTTTGTTTTATCTAACAACGAACATTATTTCTCGTACACTCATAGGAATAGGTGAAATACAATCCACAGAGACCTGCTAGTGTCATTTTAAAAGCTGTGTACCACTAGCTTCTAATTTACTGGAAAGTTCTTGCTTTTCAACCTCAAAACTTAGAGAATCAATCTCTGAACGATTTGTATTTTTAGCCATAAAGTTGCCTCCTTCCTTCTTTTGGATGATCATCTTTACAATAACTAGTATAAAATCTAGTACTGGATAAATAATGAGTAAATCGTGCAAATTTCTTATTTTCGAAGAAAATTTTTATAGTGCCCAATTAAAAAACAGCTAAACAATACCTTGCTCAGCTACTTTTTTAACTTATTTACTAAAAGATTTAGAAGTTTCTTCTTAACTACTTTACAGAGACTCACACAATGCCCCTGATTTTCCTATCTTCTTTGGCGATTCTGACGCAAGTGTGGTACAATAAAAACATGAGAATTCAACAATTACATTATATTATCAAAATCGTCGAAACTGGCTCCATGAATGAGGCAGCCAAGCAACTCTTTATCACCCAACCCAGTCTTTCCAATGCTGTGAGAGATTTGGAAAATGAAATGGGGATTGAAATCTTTATCCGCAATCCTAAGGGTATCACCTTGACCCGTGATGGGATGGAGTTTCTCTCTTATGCCCGTCAGGTTGTCGAGCAGACCCAGCTTCTGGAGGAACGTTATAAAAATCCTGTCGCCCACCGCGAACTCTTTAGCGTTTCGTCTCAACACTATGCCTTTGTGGTCAATGCCTTTGTCTCTTTGCTCAAGAAAAGCGATATGGAGAAATACGAGCTCTTCCTTCGTGAAACTCGGACTTGGGAAATTATCGACGATGTCAAGAACTTCCGTAGTGAGGTCGGTGTCCTATTTTTAAACAGCTACAACCGTGATGTTTTAACTAAGATGCTGGATGACAATCACCTACTGGCTCACCATCTCTTCACAGCGCAACCGCATATCTTTGTCAGCAAGACCAATCCTCTGGCAAAAAAAGACAAGGTCAAACTAGAAGACTTGGAAAACTTCCCTTATCTCAGCTATGACCAAGGGACGCACAACTCCTTCTACTTTTCAGAAGAGATTCTTTCCCAAGAACACCACAAGAAATCCATCGTAGTCAGCGACCGTGCTACCCTCTTTAATCTCTTGATTGGTTTGGACGGTTATACCATTGCGACAGGAATTTTAAACAGCAACCTCAACGGAGACAATATCGTTTCTATCCCACTGGATATTGATGACCCAATTGAACTGGTCTATATCCAGCATGAAAAAACCAGCCTGTCTAAGATGGGCGAACGCTTTATCGACTATCTACTAGAAGAAGTCCAGTTTGATAGTTGAGAATCACTCTAAATCGAATAACTTAAAAACCTCAAGAACTAGCTTTCAACCCTAGTTCTTGAGGTTTTTTCTCTAATAGTAAATCAAAAGAATTTTATAAAATCTTATTTTTTAAACCAAAATATAGAGAGTATTAAAACGAGGACAAGTCCAGCTCCCACAACCAGTCCAAATACTGGAATATTTTCAAATAACGTTTGCTCTGGCTGTGTCTTCTCACTACTGTCTTGAATTGATTCTGCCACTGTGTCGCCTTGTTTCGCTACTTCTTGTTCTGCTTTTTTCTCAATTTTCTTAGGACCATAAGTTGGATTTACAAAAGTTACTAGCTTGGAAGGTTTAGAATAGTCTTCCTCCCCTTCTTTTACTACCCACAATACATTATATAAAGTTCGCCCTTCTAGTACCATACCATGTTCGAGTCTATGACCAGAAGGCAAACCTCCACCTAAACCGACACTAAAAGCAAACTCTTGATCCTCCTGATTATCTTTTAAGACAATAAATCCGTTCTCACTCACTTTTTTAAGACAGGATAATTTCCCTCTAATATCTCCATCTTTAAAAGTTCCAGTATAGCTACCATCATCTCCTAAAATAAGTGATGAAGCTCTACCAGGTTTAGTACCATTATTTGGCTCTTTATTAATCCAAATACCTACTAACTCAGATGGCAAAGGAATTTCATCTCCAATTTTGGCATCGACAAGGGACTTGGGCATGGGAGGATTAGGATCCATATTATCTCCAATGATTGGGAGATTTAGAGAAGTATATTCAATAGTTGAGGTATCTATCTTTGTTTTAGAGTCAAGGTTTAAGTCATCTAAGTCACCTTCTCCTGCTCTAAATTCACCTTTTTTAATTAACGTTGGCTCCTTATTTTCTTTAGAAAGTTGGAACAATCTATATGACATAATCCCTGGAGAACTCTCGAACACTATAATACTGCCGTCTGTATAGGTATTAATAACTGTCCCCATTCTAAGGCTTGTATCCCAAAATCTATCAAATAAGGGAGTTGGAGTATTACCATTCATATAATATACTTCAAACAGTTCCCATTTTTCACCATTGGTTAGACCGATTAATAACTCATCCGTCCCATTTTTATCAATATCCATCAAAGCGTAACCAAGTCTATTAGCATTATTTTCAAATAGCTGTTTGCTCTCCCACTTCTCAGTAATTTGTGGAAATAGTTGGTTGTAGTCAGTACTGTCAGCTTGGGCTGAATTCACAAGTGAAAATAAGCTGTAAAACAAACCCAAACAGGTAATTATTTTTATAATTTTCTTCATATTATTTCTAATTTTAATTTCACCTATATAAATTAATAAATATTATTTTGATGATAATGATTATGTGTGTGATAATGATTTTCTTGAACACGTAAATTTCTCAAATAATCAACTGCTTCTTCTGTATTTCTACGGATTCCGTCTAACTGCTGTAATTGTAAAGTTTGAACATAATTGTTGTATCTTAATGCTTGAAGCATTTTCTTAGTATCAATATATTGTTCCCTTTGTAACTGTAGCATTTCTTTCTGATAGTTCAACTGTAATTCTTTATATTTTGTTTCATCATATAAATTTACAAGTTCCTTCATATTATCAGCTTTGAAATTTTCTAAAGCTCCGATAAAAAATTCTATAGCTTCTATGAAATAGTAATCTTTGGGATACCATCCACTACCAAAAGCCACTAGAGCTCCTGCAGCTTCTTGCATCTCTATTTCACACTGCTGTTGCTCTTGCTTAATTTCTTGTTCATGTCTAATCTGTCTATCATAATCAGACTGTCTCATGCCTGAATTTTTAATGAGTTGTTTATTATCATCATCAATTAGCGTATTAATGAAATCAACCCATTTAGGATACCAAATTTTACCTAAAATAGAAGTTAAATAAAGCATTCCTAAGGCTATAATTGAAAAAAATATACCTTCAAATAAGTTAAAACTTATTAACCCTATTATTGCAAAAAATATTATCCTAAGAGGTGCAGCTAATAACATGACTAAAATAATCCCTGTCCATATATTTAACCATTTTTCTGTTTTTCGACGTATCTTTTTTTAAAGATAAAAAATTAAAATTGCTGTTGCTGCCAAATACATAACAAGTTCAAGAAGATTACCGTCACCAAACCAAAACATTAGTAGAAATTTAGCTAGATTTCCCAAAGCACCAAACAGAACTACATAAAATGATTGCCTCATCATTTTCTCTATTTTGTTAGATGAATTACTTTCTAATAAATTTTGTAATTGAGCTTGTATTTGCTTAGCTTTCCTTCTATCATTTTCTAACTTCATCTTATAGTTTTGCTTTTGATAAATATAATCTATACCTCTATGTAGATTATATAAATTTTCTAATAATACTGATTTTTCTTCCACTTCATTCTCCATCTTTTTTCTATTTTACTAAAAACCTGCCATTACTATCACATTCATCCCAACTACTACTGAAAGAAAGTTATTTAATGAATCTGTTTACTAGTAGTCTTATCACCTTTTATGACCATTATTGCTGCAAAAATATTTATCAAAACACAGACATAATATAGAATCGCTCCAAAACCTAAATCCGATCTTCCAACCAATTCTTTTGTTATTGAAAAATGAACAAAAATTCCAAATAAACTTACTAGAATAACTATAATAGATGTAATAATTTGAAGCACCCTTCCTTTTCCAATTACTAAAGACAATAAAAAAGTAATCACAAATGCACCATACCAAATCAAAAATAAATACCATAATGGTGCATCTAAATATTCTGAAACATGTTCACTTAATGGAGGTATAAACTGATTACCCGATGAAACAACTGGCAATAAGAAAGTAATCAATCCTACTAAACTAGCTATAGTTATTAATTTTTTAAATTTCATTCATATTCTCCCTATATACAATTTCTTACCCCAGTAACTTTTAGGGTACTGAGGTAAGCTTTTAATGTGTAGTCTATTTTACTCGGTTAAAGGTTTGATCTGGCTCTTGAAGATAAAGTTCCTTATCTTTTAACATATATTTTGTTTTTCCTAAATTTCTTCCTTTAGTGTCTGTGATTGTCAATTCTTTCTTTTGTTTATCAATTTTCACTAGTCTTTGTTCTTTGTCTCCGTCTGAATCCTCAGAGGTGACGGTCCCAGCATTTCCTTTAATCACCATGACTAAATGATCACGTTTTGTTAAAATTTCATAAGTTCCATCTAAGGGATCAGTCGTTAATTTCTTTATTCCAAAAATTAACACTAGTGCAATTACAACTAAACCTGCAATGCTCTCCTTACGTTTGGTTTCAAATAAGCTTTTTAATTTACCAATTACATTTTCCATATTGAACTCTAATTCCTTATTTTACCCACTTACCTGAGCCATCTACTTTGTAGCCATCTGGGGTACGTTCGTTGACTGCCATCTTACCATTCGATTTGAGGTAGTAGTCACCTACCCATTGGTTACGAGCATAGCTTCCTTCTGACGTTAGGTAATAGTAAGATTGGTAGCTACTATCATAAATCCACTCACTCTTGGCCATTTTACCATCTGATTTAAGGTAGTAACTTCCAGCCCAGGTATTACGTGCATAGCTACCCTCTGCTGTCAAGTAATAGTATGATTTATAGTTATTGTCATAAATCCACTCGCTCTTAGCCATGTAGCCACCTGATTTGAGGTAATAACTTCCTGACCAAGCATTTTGAACAAAGTTACCTGAAGCATTTAGGTAGAAGTAAGAATTGTACTGAACATCAAAAATCCATTGATTGACTACTTTAACACCAGCTTTATAGTAAGAAGAACCTGACCAACCAGTCTGACCTGAGTTAGAGCTAGTGGTTTGTTTTGGAGCTTCAGTAGCTTTGGGTGCTTCTACTTTCTTAATAGGATAGTATTCCTTATCTGATATTCTAAAAATTTCTGAACGTCCAAAATAACGTTTTCCAAAATCATCTACACTATATATATCTAAATAATAATTGCCATCCTCTACTAGAAGTAAATTAATACCCGACTGTAATCTATTCTTGCCATCAAATTTACCAAAATAATGCGATTCAGTCAAAGTTCCAGTACTCTCATTAACTATATCAAAATAGAGAGAAGTACTATCATTAACGTTGGAACTTCTTTGTAGGTCAACTAAAAGAGTAGCTGATGTAGAACCTCCCGCTGTCGGTATTAAGGTGATTTTCAAGGGATTTTGAGTATCCTTGACACTCATATCTGTTAAAGCATGAACCTCCATTGGTTTAGAAGTCATAAGACCCACTGATAACAACGAACCTGCTAATAAAGAACTAACTAATATTTTTTTATTTTTCATGATTTCAAATTCCTTTTCTCATCCTTATCCTACCCACTCACCGTTGGTATTGACTGTATAGCCATCTGGTGTAGTGGTGTTTACTGCTAAAGCTCCTGAACTATAGGCGTAGTACCATTTACCAGAAACTTTAAACCATCCTGTTGTCATAGCACCTGACTTGTCAAGATAGTACCATGAACCATTATCTTTTACCCATCCTGTAGCCATTGAGCCTGAGTTATTCAAGTAATACCATGTACCGTTATCTTTTATCCAACCTGTAGCTATTGATCCTGACTTGTTCAAGTAATACCATGTACCGTTATCTTTTACCCATCCTGTAGCCATTAAACCTGACTTGTTAAGGTAATACCATGTACCATTATCTTTTACCCATCCTGTAGCCATTGAACCTGAGTTGTTCAAGTAATACCATGAGCTACCAGTTTTGACCCAGCCAGTTTTCATCCAACCTGCGTGATCAAAGTAGTACCATTTATCCTTTATTTGTTCCCAACCGTTGGTTGTATATGAACCATCAGCATGTTTGTACCACCAACGACCAGATGATTCAATCCAGTTACCAGCTTGTGAGTCTTCTACTTTCTTGAGTTCTGTATCTGTTTTCTTCTTCGCTTGTTTCCCTGCAAGATACTCCAGATACCAATCTGATAAATTGTAGTCATCCTTGCTTTCAGCCTTAACCAACTTATCAAACTCTTCTTGGATTTCAGCTAGTTTAGCTTGTTCAGCTTTCAATTTAGCTGTAACTGCATCCAATTTGTCTTGTGCCAATTTTGCAGCAGATTTTTCTTGAGTTAGTTTTGCTTCTAAATCAGCTACTTTTGCTTGCGCATCTGCAAGATTTTTGTCTGCATTTAGATAAGCACTCAATTCAGTTGCAATTGCTTTCGCATCTGACACCAATTTGTCTTTTTCTTCATGGAGTTTTGCTTGTTCAGCTTGAAGAGCAGTCAACTTGTTTTCTTCTGCTTGCAATTTTGCTTGCGCAGTTGTAAGAGCAGTTTCAGCATCTTTTTGAGCAGTTTTGGCTGTAGCTAGTTCAGCTTTAGCTGTTTCAAGAGCAGTTTCTTTTTCTGCTTGGCTTCTTGAGAAGTTTTCAACAGCTGTTTCAGCAGTTGCTTTACGTTCTTGTGCATTTTTCAAAGCAAGGTTTGCCAATTGCAAGTGCTTTTCAGCAACTTCTGTTTGAAGTGGACTAGCTGTTTTGCTTGCCAATTCTTTTTCAGCTTCTGTTTTAGCTTCAAGTGCAGAAGCATATTTGCTTGAAGCTATTGCCAATTCTGCTTTAGCATTTGCAAGCGCAGTTTGAATTTTAGCAAGTTCATCTTTTACTTTTTTGAGATTTTTATTTAAATATTCTTCAATTCTATAAATTTTGTCAATAAAAGGTCGAGAGACATTATTTACATATTGAATTGTTTCAAAATACATAAGCCGTTGAGTAATATTTCGTACTTTTTTATCATCATCAATAGCTTTGTTGATAGCATTATTGATGATTGCTTTATATTTATCCGTACTAATACCATCAGCCAATGTAACTGTTCCATTAGTATCTTTTTTTAAATATTCATATTTGGTATATGGACTTGATGATTGATTGGGTGAAATAACAGGTAAAGTTTTTAAGTGAGGATGACTTATCACCATAGTTGCTGAATTTGAGCCATTGTCAAATACAAATTTAGCTAAAGGTACATTATGTATCTCTTCATACTTTTTAATTTCAGCATCCATAGCGTTTAGTTTATTCTGTTTTTCAGGATCTACTTTTTTCGTTCTAATATACTCATTTTGAGAATCAATGAAAAAATTATCATATTCTTGCAGAAGATATGCATAGTTTAAATCATTATACAAATATTCTTTTGCTTTTTTTATACTATTACGCATATCTTCTAAACTACTATGTACAGTTTCAAACATGCTTTTCGCATTTTGACTATAAATTATTTTATCTTTTAATGCATTATGGAATGAGTGAGTGAAAAATGCTCCTCCTTTATTATTTTGATAAATTCCCATTAAAACATTTGGACTATTAAATAAATTTTTATAATGACCAAAACTAGAGTGTGCATCAAGAAATGCAAATGATAACATGCTATCTGTAAAGTTATTGCTCAGGTCATTAAACGAATAACTTGACTTTGATAACGATGTAAATTTACGAGTATTCTCTGCAAAAGCTCCTGTTTGTTGAAGCTCTTCGTTTGTCCCTAATATATGGTCTGGTATCTCAGAAATTGCTTTATTTTTATTTTCATCGCTATTAACATAACGATTCCAAATATCCATAGCTTTAAAACCTGATTCAATATTTGCTTCTGTAATTTGATTAATAGGTTTAACACCTAATAATTTTCTAAAAGCATTCAACTTTGATGAAAATACGATATTTAATGCCTTATAATCTTCCTTAGATAAGATTAATTTTCCATCAGTTATAGTATAGTTTCTATTAAAAATCTCATCACCAACTAGTTTTCTAACTAAATTTTGTGATTTTTCATCTTTGTATAACTGATACATTTGATTAAGCAAATTTAAACTAGCATATGTTTGTGCTTCTTGATATTTATTATTTTGAACTAGTTCCGCAAACTTTTTCATATGCGTGGAAAGTGTAGAAGTCTGTTCTTTAAAGTAAAGTTTTCCTGTTTCATCATTTATTTCTGATAATAGAGTCATTGCATATTTTTCTTCTAAAGATAATTTACTATCATCAGTATCAACAGAATTTTCAGCTAGGTCGACTTCATGTTTAAGGGAATCTGCTTTTGTTTGGATGGATTCAACTTTATTTTGGTCGGCGTCCATCATTTCTTTAGCTAGTTTCAAGGCGTCATTTTTGACATTCACATTGTTTGTAGCTTGTTTGATGGCTTCTGCGCGGTTGCTATCTGCTTTCTTAGCGGTTTCGACAGCTTTTGTTGCGCTTGAAATATTCGCATTTGCTTGTTCAATATCTTTTTCTGCTTGGGCAAGTGAGGCTTTTGCTTCACCAAGTCCTGAACCATTTAGCGCGTCTTCAGCTGATTTTACATTCGCTTCTTTAGCGGTTACTGTTTTATCCGCTTCAGCTTTCTTACTTGTTGCGCTGGCAACGTTAGCTGTTTCAGTTGCTACAGTCTCAGTTTGTGCTTTAATCGCTTCAGTAGACGCTTCAGTTGCTTTTTGATTAGCTTCTTGAGCTTTTACATTGGCATCTTGTTTAGCTTTTGTAGCTGTGATATTTTCTTCTGTAGCATTGGCTTTAACAGCTTCCGCAGACTTCAAGTCCTCTTTAGCGCTTGTCAAAGCAGTTTCAGTAGTTGTAACAGCTTGATTAGCAGAAGTAGCTTCAGCTTTTGCTGTTTCACTTTCAGCTTCAACTTGCTTAACAGTAGACGCTTGAGCATCAAGAGCAGGCTTGACATCAGAAGATTTCTTCACTTCTGGTTTTGCATCAGCTACAGCTTTTGAAACAAGAGCTGGTTCGTTTACAGCAGTTGCATCAACTGCTGTTGTAGTAGTTGCTTCTTGAGCAAATGCAGGCACACCAACAGACGCAAGCGCAATAGCTGTTGAAGTTGTGAGGGTTTTCAGTTTCTTCATCATTTTCTCCTTTAATGACTGATAGAATAGGATTGAGTGGTAAGTCAATCCTTGTTATACTAGTATAACAAGCTTACTTTATTTTCCATTCTTTCCCTTATCATACCATAATAGATATTTAAATTTTTCGGCATTTAAACTATAGTTTCAATGTTATTTAAAAAATCCAAAAATAGCATAGAATTCTAATATTTTGTAACTATAGTTTTCTTTTCTCTATTTTTTCTCTAAATTTTTGTATAATAGTTTTAGAAGTATGTAAGGAGATTATTTATGGAAAATCTATACCCATTTGGAGCTACATTTAAGTATCTGCGCGAAGCACGAGGACTCAGCCTAAAGGAAGCCGCCTCAGATATCGTATCACCACAGTTCCTAAGTCAATTTGAAAAAGGAGACAAAGGAATTTCACTTGAAAACTTTGCCAAACTGTTAATTGTTATCGGAGTGGAATGGAATGATTTTGTTCTAGCCTATGCAAATAAAGGTGGAGACTGCTTAGAATTACCTGCTATTGAATTTGGCAAGCATGTGGTCCATGAAGAAGATATTCTCACTTACATTGAAGAATACGAAAAATTATTTGATGTCTATCTAAAAGACAATTCACTTCAAGCAGAGATGATTTTTAAATCAATCAAATTAAGACATTATCCAACCATATCAAAGAGTCCAGAAACTGTTGCCAGAATTCAAAACATTATCAATCATTTAATGAAATCGGATGTCTTTAATAGTATCGAACTTGAAATTTATCGCGTCATCGTCAATCATTCTCCTATGGAACTTATTGACCATATGAGCAAACAATTACTACTTATGTACAAAGAAAGTGCTAATACTGACACCTACATCCGTATTTTAAATGCTCTCACTTTCTCCGTAAAATATTTCTCTGAACTGGGTTACTATCAAAAGGCTGATGATATTATTAAAAAAATTAAATCACTTCAGACCTTCGAACGAGGCTACCTGGCTATTCCCCTCATGTTCCTAGAAGTTGAACATGTTTACAATCAATTTAGATGGAATAAACCTGAGGCTATTCCCTTAGCAAAAAATTTATTTAATTATCTTCAAAGCGCAAAATTTATTGATCAGCAATACTACTCTAATTTTATCAACGCCTTCACTTATCATTGCCATGCATTAAATAAGACTGGAATTGATTTATTCTAATCATCAAAAAAGTTGCTCCATTTTAGGAACAACTTTTTTATTTATAATTAAAAGTTTCCCCTGCCAACTTATCAGCTAGCTTGGGAAAGAGACTATAAAACTTATGGGCTAGGTTCAATAAAACAGGAAGATTGAGGTCTCGTTTATTTTTTCCTATAATCTTGACAATCTTTCTAGCCACTGCATCTGGTTCTAGCAGGAAGCGGTCAACCGACTTGAGATAGGTTCCATCTGGATCGGCCTGGTCAAAAAATCCTGTTCGGATTGGTCCTGGATTGACCGTTGTCACATAGACTCCATAGGGCATAAGTTCGAGGCGCAGAGCATTTGAAAAACCAATGGCCGCAAACTTGGTCGCTGAGTAGAGACTGGACTTGCCAGTAGCTATTAGACCTGCCATACTGACGATATTGATGATATGGCCTTTTCGACTTTCCTTCATTCGAGCCGCAAGGCGACGAGATAGATTCATCAGAGCAAAAGTATTGACCTCGAACATCTGGTGAATATCTTGGTCAGAAATCTGGTCAAATTCCTCAAAAATCCCGTAACCAGCGTTGTTTATTAAAACATCAATCTTGCCATAGCGGAGATAGAGGTCAGTTACCAGAGTTTCTAAGGCTGAATCATCGGTAATATCGATTTCAATCAATTCTGCACAGGGATGATTTCTGTAGATTTGGACTAATTTTTCCTTATTTCGACCAAGCAAGATGAGTTGGTCATTTTGCAAGAGTTTGACCATTTCTTGGGCTAGACCACCGCTAGCTCCGGTAATGAGAATAGTAGACATACTTATCCTTTCTCAACCTTTTAGATTTCCACTTCTTCCAAGTCTTTGACCACATGGACATTTTCAAAGACACTAGCAGCGTCTTTTTTGAGCTTGCTGATATCTTTTGAGAGGAAACGGGCACTGATATGGTTGAGCAAGAGGCGTTTGGCTCCTGCTTCTACCGCTACTTGTGCAGCTTGCATGTTAGTAGAGTGGCCATGGTTACGAGCAATTTTTTCATCACCCTTGCCATAAGTCGACTCGTGGACTAAGACATCGGCATTGACAGCCAGACGCACACTGGCATCCGTTTTTCGAGTGTCTCCTAAAATAGTGATAATTTTACCTGGACGGGGAGCTGAGATATAGTCAGCAGCCTTGATTTCAGTACCGTCTTCAAGAACAACATCCTGACCGTTTTTGATTTTTCCAAAAAGTGGGCCAAATGGGACACCTGCCACCTTGAGTTTTTCAGCATCCAGCGTTCCTTCTAGGTCCTTTTGCATGACACGATAACCAACACAGAAAATAGTGTGGTCCAACTCCTCTGCATACACAGTGAATTTATCGGTCTCAAGGATTTTTCCTAAAGAATCTTGGTCAAACTCATGAAAATGAATACGATAAGGCAGGCGCGAACCTGACACACGAAGGCTGGTTAAGACAAAGGACTTGATTCCTTGAGGTCCATAGATTTCCAAATCTGTCTGCTCTTCATTGGCCTGAAAAGCACGGCTAGAAAGGAAACCCGGTAATCCAAAGATGTGGTCTCCATGTAGGTGGGTGATAAAGATTTTGCTGACCTTACGCGGTCGAATTGTGGTTTCCAGAATGCGATTTTGCGTTCCTTCTCCACAGTCAAAGAGCCAGACTTCGTTAATCTCGTCCAAGAGTTTCAGGGCGAGACTTGAAACATTGCGGGCTTTAGAGGGCTGACCTGCCCCCGTTCCTAAAAATTGAATATCCATTCGATACTTTCTAATTAATCAATATATAACATGGCTGTGCGGTTTTCCGATCGGAAATAGCGCTTGCCAGAAAAAGCAGTAGCTTCCTGTAATAACTCCTCTTGGCTGTAGCCTTTGAGACGTTTGCGACCATCAGCCAAGCTTTCCAAATCAGTCAAAGCTGTGAGACTTTCCACACTAACAACTTCCTCATCTCCAACATCCTTCATGTAAATCTTACCAGACTCTTCAAAGACTAGTTGATGGGGGAAAATTTGCGCAATTTCAAAGAGCAAGTCATCTGAAATCTTCTCTTCATTCTCAGAGAAAATCCGACCAAGACCCTCACTCTCATAACAAAAACCAAAGGATTTACCAGACAGATTAAGTCGAATAAAAGGCTTGTTTTCGAGGGTGAAACTTGGTTCAACATTGTAAAGATTCAGTTCCTGACTGAGTTCCGCAAAATAATCCGTCGCTGCTTCAGGACTTTTTTTCTGGTAGAGTTCTGCAAAGTAAGCATTGACCACGCTAGGTGGAGGAGTGATCAGTGCCAACTGCTCTTGATTTGTTTTACCAGCTAGAAGTTGATCTAAGTAAACCTTATCTAGGCTTGTATAACCTCCATACTTTAGAGCCAAAGTTTTAATATCAGTCATAAAATTCTTCTAACCTCCATTTATTTTTCTCGGAAATGTAGCCTGTAATCACTTCGCCGTCCTCCTGATAATCGCGTTCTTCAAGAATCGCAACACTTTCTAAATCATGAATCTTGTAGGACTTTGAAAAAGGCACACGCAGAGTAAAGGATTCAAAAATATCCTTGATTTTCTCTAAAAACAAAGCCTGCAAATTCTCACGACTATCCTCAGACTTGGCAGAAATGAGGGCATAAGGCGTTTGGGTAGGCGTGAAATCCTCCACCAAATCCCCTTTATTATAAAGTGTCAGACGAGGAATATCTTCCATCTCCAAGTCTTTCATGATGGACAGGACTGTTTTTTCATGCTCCTCGTGGTAAGGATTGCTGGCATCGATGACATGAACCAGAAGATCCACATGCTTGCTTTCTTCCAAGGTTGACTTGAAACTGGACACCAACTCTGTCGGTAAATCTTGGATAAAGCCAACAGTATCAGTCAAAGTCACTTGGAGATTGCCCCCCAAATGGATACTCTTGGTTGTCGCATCCAGGGTCGCAAACAGCTCGTCTGCTTCATACTGGGTCTTGCTGGTCAAGGTGTTCATGATGGTTGATTTCCCAGCATTGGTGTAGCCAATCAAACCAATCTTAAAGGTACTCGACTCCAAACGTTTTTCTCTGACAGTCGCCCGATTTTTCTCAACCACCTTGAGTTGGCGCTCGATATCCGTGATTTGATTGCGAACGCTACGACGATTCAGCTCCAGCTGGCTTTCACCAGGTCCACGGGAACCAATTCCCCCTGCCTGACGGCTGAGCATAATCCCCTGACCAACCAAGCGAGGCAAGAGATACTTGAGCTGAGCCAAATGCACTTGGAGTTTCCCTTCATGGCTTCGAGCCCTCATGGCAAAGATATCCAAAATCAACTGCATACGGTCAATGACCTTGACACCTAGAACTTCTTCTAAATTGACATTTTGCCGTGGAGTCAAACGATTATTGACAATGACAGTGGTAATCTCTTCTGCATCCACCATGAGGGCAATTTCTTCCAACTTACCAGAGCCGACAAAGGTCTTGGAGTCATACTTTTCACGTTTTTGTCTATAGCTATCTACAACGACTGCTCCAGCTGTCTTGGCTAGACTGGCCAATTCTTCCATAGAGAGGTCAAAATTGTCCATGCCCTGCAATTCCACACCGATGAGCAGGACGCGTTCCTCTTTTTTCTCCGTTTCAATCATTTAAAAACTCCTCAATCTGGTTTAAAATATGGTCTTTTACACCATATTCTCCTATCTGATAAAAGGTCACCTGCATGCGATTGCGGAACCAGGTCAGCTGACGCTTAGCAAAACGACGGGTCGCCTGTTTGAGACTCTCACTAGCTTCCTCCAAGGTCTGCTCTCCACGGAAATAAGGAAAGAGTTCCTTGTAGCCAATTCCTTTGGCAGCCTGCACATCAGGGTAATGGTCAAAAAGCCACTTGGCCTCATCCAAAAGCCCAGCCTCAAACATCAGGTCCACTCTGTTGTTGATACGTTCATAAAGCTGACTACGATCATCATCCAAGCAGATAATCAGCGGTTCATACAAGGTCTCTTGATTTTCCAAATCCTGACCAAAATGGGCAATTTCTAAGGCACGCATAGCACGACGACGATTAAACTGAGGAATCTCAAGACCTGCTTGCTTCACAAGATGGGCTAATTCTTCATCTGTATAAGGCTCCAAACTAGCTCGATAAGCTAAAATCTCCTCATGGGGAGTCTCCCCACCTAGATGGTATCCTTCAAGTAAACTCTGGATGTAAAGCCCAGTTCCCCCAGCAATAATAGCTAGCTTGCCACGGCTGTGAATATCCTCAATAGCCATCTTAGCTTCTGAAACAAAATCAAAAGCCGAGTAAGACTCGGTTACCTCTCTAACATCGATTAAATGATGGGGAACAGCTGCCTGCTCCTCGGGACTAGCTTTAGCCGTCCCAATATCTAGACCACGGTAAACCTGCTGACTATCGCCACTCACAACTTCCCCACCAAAGCGCTTGGCCACTTCAATAGCAAGAGCTGTCTTTCCAACTGCAGTCGGTCCAACAATCACAATTATTTTTGTTTTCATCTTTTTTCCTTGAAAAATTCCCATTTTTTCGTTACTATTATTATAACACAAAAAGGTCAGTCAGAAAAATGTGACCTCTTGAGGAGGCTGGCTGATTGAGAATATAAAGGAGGAAGACTCATGGCTAAAGGATTCGCTAAAGGTCTTGTAACAGGTGTCGCAGGAACTGTCGCTGCACTTGCAGGTGCAGTATACGCATTTAAAAAGAAAGTAATCGAACCAGAAGAGCAAAAAGCAGCTTTCATCGAAGAAAACCGTAAAAAAGCAGCTCGCCGCCGCGTATCACGTTAAGAAACAAAAGAAGTTGGGATTCATTGTCTCAACTTCTTTTTTCGCTTCTTTTAAATAGCTAGGTCAAACTTCAACTGCGGCTTAACAGGGTCATAATCCACCAACTCAAAATCTTCTGCTTTGATATCAAAGAAATTAGTCCCAGCAGGAGCATTCAGTACCAAACGAGGTTGGCAGTTTGACGGCTCACGACGAAGCAATTCCTGAGCTTGTTCAAATTGATTGTCATAGATATGGAGGTTATTTATGAAATAGAAGAACTTCCCAACCTTCCAGCCAAAATGCTTGGCAATCATCATTTGAAGAGCCACATACTGCATAGCATTGATGTGGTGGGCCACCAGCATATCGTTAGAACGCTGGGTCAAGGTCGCATCCAGATAGATTTCTCCATCTACACGGCGAACATCAAACATGGTCTGAAAGGCGCATGGGAGCAGCCCATCTGTTTCTTCGAAAGCCTGGTAATCCCAGAGCGAAATGATATTTCGGCGGTTCCAAGGATTGGCTTCCAACTGTTTGAGAAGCTTATTGATGATATCGTGTTTCTTAACAACGGCACCATAGCGCTCACCAATGGTTCCTGTATCTCCCACTTCCCAGTCATTCCAGTAGTGAACATTGTATTTGTCATTAAGCACCTCTAGGCTATTAGACTGGTCTTGGTAAATCCAGAGCACTTCCTTGATAGCGGATTTGATAGCGATTGGGCGCAGGGTCGTGATGGGGAATTCCCCATTAGCCAAGTCATACTCGGCAAAGGCACCCGTTACATACTTAGAGTTAGCAACAGTTCCATCCTTGTACTTAGGACGAGCCTGCTCTGAAAAGACACCGTCTTTGAGGATTCGTTCAATATTTTCTTTAAAAATTGTATCTGCTTTTGTCATTTACTCTTACCTCATTTATTGTCCTAACTAGTATAGCATAAAAAAGAAAAGAGGAACATTACTAACTCTAGGTTAGCATTTTTCCTCTTTGATTATTTTATTGCAATACAAGTGATGCTGCTCCGATTACTCCAGCGTCGTTTCCTAGAGTTGCAAGAGCTAATTTTGTTGATGTACGTACTTGTGGGAAACTATTTTCGTCGTAGACTTTTTGAACACCTTGTAGAAGGAATTCTCCTGCAGCTGACACACCACCACCGATAACAATTGTTGATGGGTTGAGAATTGAACCGATGTTAGCACAAGCGATTCCCAAGTAACGTGAGAAGTTACGGTAAACAATCAAAGCAAGGTCGTCTCCTTCTTTTGCAAGATCAAAGACAGTCTTAGCAGTTACTTCTTCTCCGTTATCAATCAAGCGTTTCAAAGCTGCATCGCCTTCGTATTCATCGGCATAGCGACGAGTCAAATTGACAATACCTGTTGCAGAAGCAACTGTCTCAAGGCAACCTTTCTTACCACAGGTACATGCGATTGGTTGGTCAAAGTCAACAGTGATGTGGCCAAGCTCCCCTGCTGCACCAGCAACACCGTGAAGCAATTTGCCTTCTGCGACAATACCGCCACCAACACCTGTACCAAGTGTCATAAAGACAACATCTGGTTGGTTATCACCAGCACCCATCCAACGTTCACCAAGAGCTGCCACGTTGGCATCATTATCGATGAAGAATGGGATACCCAAGGCTTTTTCAATCTTTTCTTTAATTGGTTGAAGGGTTTTCCAGTTCAAGTTGTAGGCACCAATAACTGTTCCTTTTTCACGGTCAACCACACCTGGTGACCCCATTCCAATACCTTGGAAATCCGCTGCCACCAACCCAAGCAAGTCCAAACGGTGTTGAATAGACTCAATCATATCATCTACGATATGACTTCCCTCATCCAAAATGTTAGTCTTGATAGACCATTTTTCTTGGATTTCTCCTGCTGTTGTTAAGATTGCAAATTTGATAGAAGTTCCACCAAGGTCAATCCCAATAATCTTTTGACTCATCATATTCTCCTTTTTCATTATGAATTAATTGAAAATGCTTACAGCACTAGTATAACAAAATTCACTCATTTATGCAAAGGTTTGCGTGAATGAATTATAAGGAATTTTTCGCCTACCAGTATCTGTTAGTCATCTAAATGATTAATTGCATAGTTAGCTTCTTCCTCTGTAAAGCCATCTATAGAAGAGGTCAATTGGTTGATGAGACGAGACTTAGACATATTAAATAATTTTCTATAGTTTTTAGCATTAAATAAGGCATTATATTTATAATCGGCTTCTAAATGATCAACCGCATATTGAGCTGCATCATTTGAAAATTTATCAAAATCAGAAGTTAATTGTCTATACATACGTTTTTTTGACATGTGGAATAACGAATTATAACTTTTTGCCTTTCCTAAAGCAGCAGAATATTCACTATTGCTATCATTACTAGAAGAAGCTGTACTTGCTTGACCTTCCTTCCAAACTCCGTCAGCGCCAACATAATAACGTCCACCATCAACCCATTCATTGACAGCCATTTTACCATTCGATTTTAAATAGTAATTTCCTTGCCATGTACTATAAGCATAAGATCCATCTGATTTCAAGTAATACCAAGCTTGATAGGTAGCATCATAAACCCATTCACCTTTAGCCATTTTACCATCCGATTTCAAATAGTAGTTCCCTTGCCAAGCATTGCGAGCATAAGATCCATCTGATTTCAAGTAATACCAGGCTTGGTAAGAAGAGTCATAAACCCATTCACCTTTAGCCATTTTTCCGTTTGATTTAAGGTAGTAAGCTCCTTGCCATGTACTGTAAGCATAAGATCCATCTGATTTCAAGTAATACCAAGCTTGATAAGAATCATCATAAATCCATTCGCTCTGGGCCATTTTTCCGTCTGCTTTCAGGTAATAACTTCCTTGCCAAGTATTTTTCACTGGATTTCCATTTCCATCAAAGTAGTACCAAGCACCGTCCTGCTTAACCCAACCACTTGTTGTAGATGAAGTTGTGTTGGTTTGAGCCGCAGTTGCTTGTTTTGCTTTAAAGGCACCCTTAGGAGCATTTTTCAATTCGCAAGCCACACCATCATGATCGCGGTCTAACTTGGCAGAATAACCAGGGTCTCCCTCATGAAGATCCGAATAGCCATTAGCCCAAGCTTCCTTACAACTAGAAAAATGAATGTTTTCTTCTGCTAAAACTGGTTGTAAAAACAAGGCTAAAACTGGCAATGTTGCCAGACTCATTTTTAAAAATAGACGTTTGTTCATCTTTTTCTCCCATAATTATGATATCGATTTCATGTTTATTTTATCAGATTTATTTCTTCAATTCAAGGAAAAATCAATCCTAGTCCTTATAACTTTTCATTACAATTCTTATTTTTGAATAAATAACTCATACAAGCCTCTCACTGCATTACAGCCGTAAATAGCTTCTGCTTGGGCTAAATCTGTCAAGGTAAAGACTTTCTCTTCTACCTGTCCTCTTTCCAGCAAATGCTGACGGTAAATTCCTGGTAAGATTCCCAGTCGGATAGGCGGTGTGTAGAGTTTCCCAGCGATTTTCAGAACCAAATTTCCGATAGAGCTTTCAAGCAGTTCTCCTTTTACATTATGGTAAATGATTTCCTGTTTCCCTAGAGTCAAGTGTGGTCTATGAGTCGTTTTAAAATAGGTAAATGCTTGATTCAAATCTGCTTCTTGCAGACAAAGTTCGGCCTCGCAAAAACTTGGACTAAGGGATGTTAAGATTTGTCGACTGAGTTCTATCTCTCCAGACTTGCTAAGGCTAATTCGCAAGCGGTAATCTTGATTAGCATCACAAGCCTGACACTCCTCCTCTATCTTTCGTTTCAAGTTTTCTGAATCAAAAGGATAAGCAAAATATCGACTAGCTTTTCTCAGTCTTTCCAAATGTTGATCTTCAAACAGCAAGCTCTTCTGACTGATTTTTCCAGTTGTAATTATTTGGAAACGAGCTTGTTTACGATAGAGAACAGCTGCCTTTTGATGAACCTCTCGGTATTCAGATTCCCAAGTGCTATCCCATGTAATGCCTCCGCCAACTCCATAGATGGCTTTTTCTTTATGCAGTTGAATGGTCCGAATGGCAACATTAAAAATCCGTCGTCCATTTGGAAGCAAGAGACCAATCGTTCCACAGTAGACTCCGCGTGGTTGTGGCTCCAAGTTCTTGATGATCTCCATTGTCGCAATTTTCGGAGCTCCCGTTATGGATCCACAAGGAAAGAGAGAACGAAAAATGGCAACCAAGTCCACATCCTCTCGCAACTGACTCTTGATAGTCGAAGTCATCTGCCAAACAGTTGAATACTGCTCCACTTGACACAGACGCTCCACATGTTCACTGCCCACTTCAGAAATACGGTTCATATCGTTGCGCAAGAGGTCCACAATCATCATATTTTCAGAGCGATTTTTGGGGTCCTGTTCCAACCAACTGGCCTGCTCCAAGTCTTCTTGGTCAGTCATGCCACGCTGAGTCGTTCCCTTCATTGGTCGCGTCGTCAATTCACGGTCATTTTGCTCAAAAAAGAGTTCTGGACTCATGGAAATCACTGCCATCTCATCGTGTTCCACATAGGCATTATAGCCTGCCTCCTGCTCTACCACCATGCGATTGTAGATGGCAAACGGATTAGCACTTAAATCTTGCTTGAGTTGAACGGTATAGTTGACCTGATAGGTATCTCCCTGCCGCAAATGATGGTGAATCTGAGCAATCGCCTTTTCATAATCCTCTGCAGACGTTACTTCCTGCCAATTTGAAGGCAAATCAACCTCATCATAAGTCAAAGGAATTGGAGAGGTCTCCACCTTATCGTGAACAGTAAAGTAAAGCAAATACTCGTCCAATAAAGGAGCCTTGTGAACTGCTAATTTCTCCTCAAAAGCAGGTGCAGCCTCGTAGCTGACATAGCCCACCACATAATAGCCTTGCTCTTGGAAACTTTCCACTTGTGCCAGCAAGGCTGTTACTTCTGTTAAATCTCTGGTTTTTAACTCTTTAATGGGCTGGGTAAAGATGTATCTCTCCCCCAAAGCCCTAAAATCAATCACTGTTTTTCTATGCATACCTTAAGTATAGCACAAAATAAGAAAACCCTCATCCGCAAAGCAGATGAGAGATTTCGATTATTTAAAGATTGAAGTTTTAAAGCTATTTGTTTGTTGAAGAAGTTTCTTGAATAATTTCTCTTTAAGTGATACAGTATTATCAAATTTAACTGATCCATTTTTAAGAGTAGCTTTATCTTTATCAACAGCAGTAGCAAATGCATTCTTCAAGTCATCGTAACTACTGTATGTAGTGCCGTCAATTGTAACTGGATTAAATCCTGCTTTCGCTTTATCAACAACTTCTTTGAAGTATGCTTTCTTCCAATCTTCTAGAGTATTAAATTTACCATCAGAAACTTTCTTAATGATAAAGTCATCACCTAGAGTAGCATGACCAGCCTGTTTAGACTCATTTTTCAGCATGTTAGAAGCGTAGTTTAAGAAGCCTTTTTCATATCCAAAGTAACCCCACATACGGAATGTGTTATGTTTGAATGACATAGAGCCTGGAGCTCCTTCACTTGTATTACCACCATAGATACCAGCAGTGATAGGCACCGTTACATAGGCAGAGCCAAATCCAGTTGGGTCATAAGTACCATTACCAGGACCGTGTTTGGTCATGAAGTTCTTATCTACTAGGTCGTTAACAGAAGTTAAGTTATATTCTTTTTCTTCTGCATTCAAATCACGAACCTCATCGTATTGGTTCTTCGTATTAGCGTTACGTAATTTCTTAGCAACTTTCTTGAACCAAGCATTGTTTAGTTCTTTGCTACCTTTATCAAGAACGGCTTCTCCTTCAAGATAATCAAGAAGCATAAGCGTATCATTGAAACCTTTCATGTAATGATCAATTTCAGCGCGAGATGTAAGGTCATTTGGATTTGTGTTATACCATTGATTTCCGTCATTTGGACGTTCGTATGCCATGTTTAATCCAAGTGCTTTGAAGTCACCGTTTGGACTTGTTTCAGCAGGAGATTGCAACATACCTTGTGCAAATGCTTCTAGGTCAGTACCTTCACGGTGTCTTGAACCACCTAAGTAAACCATACGGTCATTTACGTGAGTCGTTTCGTGAGTAAATGCAGAGATACCGAAGTCACTAATCATATTGGTAACCATGAAGAAAACTGAATCATCCTTATAAGGATTACCGTAGATACGAGCTACAGCTCCCATACGCCAGTCAGTAGCATGGTAACGACCTGTTGGCCCGTATAATTCACGGATAGGTGCTACGTCTTTACCACTATTCGTATGTCCGTATTTATCTGTGCTGATTCCTTTATAATTTTGGTTATCTAACACAGGAGTTGGAACCATGTTATTGCTCTTAAGCAGTTGATTACGAACTTTATCTAATGATAGACGAGACCAGAAGTCTAGGTAATTTTGTTGACCTTTAGCGACTTTATTGATTTCAGCTTTGAATGCTTCGCGTTCTTCTGCAGTATTCTTACCGTATTTTTCAAATGAACTGTATGCCATAGTGTTATATGTTGAGATTAAGAACATATGCGCATCTTTCAAGTTAAGAAGTGGTAGAATCATCTTACCATGCATGTCATTGTTTAATCCCTCGTAGGCTCTGTGTTTCTTATCAGCAAATTCAGGAGTTGTTGTCTTCGGTTCAACGACATATACATTATCTTTAGTTGCTTTTATAAACCAATCGTTTAAATCTGTGTCACTTGTGAAGAGTTCCATATTGTATTTCAAGAACTCATGTAAATTACCTTTACCAGTAGCACCGGCAATCACTTCACGATAAGCATCGTGAGTGCGGTCACCCTTAATATAACTTTCTTTAGAGCCAATATTGATGATTCTATCTAAGACGCTAACGTTCTTACCGTAGAAGTCCGGTTTGAACAACATTAACTCTTTAATGTTAAAGTCATCGAATTTAACGCCGTAGTATCGGTTGAGGTAAGACAAACCAAGAAGAACTGCGGCCTTATTGTCATCGATTTTCTTAATCAAGGCACGTTTTGCAGCTTCATCAGTGTTAAGCTGGTGATCTTCATTTTCTACTAACTTCGTAACGAATTTATTAAGATTATCTTTAACATACTTGAAGCTTTCTTCTAGGTACAAGTCCTTAATTGCATTGACTTTGTTAGGACCAGTTCTACCCAAATGTTGGTAAATCGGGTCAGATTGCAATTCAACTGAACTTAATTTGCTTTCAATAGCACTGATTAAATCTGTACGATCTTTAACAACCATATTTGGTGTATAAACGACTTCACCCAATTCAGCCACGCTATATTCTTTCACTTGTTTCACTTTAGATTCTTTCGGTGAAATTGTAAAGATGTCTTTTGTCTTATCTGCGTAGTGAACCATAATATGGTCGGCATCTGTAAGGTCTGTGACAAAGTCATTGCCTTTCATAGCAGTTACAGACAATACTTCTTTAGTCATTAGTGGACTATCAGCAGCTAATTTATTTCCTTGATTTACAATCCATTCTTTGTTGTAGAACGGTTGAAGTTTTTCAACATTACGATAAGCAAGTTCACGGTCTGCATTGTAATCTTGAGTATCTTTGTAAGTGTCAGATTTTGGTTTAACATTATTTAATGTATCTGAAACAAGAGGATTGATAACATAATCATTAGCCGTAATTCCTAATGTTGCAATTTTCTGGTCAGCTTCATCTTGAGACACTTCTTTAATTCGGTTAGAAACAGAGAATTTAAATGAACGTTTACCTGTACTTACATCTTTCACGATAAAGTTACGTTCTAAAGCGTTATTTGAGAAGTATCCACCATCTTCGTCAATATCTTTAGATCCATAGAACACTTCACCATTTTCAACTTTCATCATAGACACAGAGTCTGCAACTTTACCCCATGCCCAGTTCTTACTAAGGAAACCACCTACTTCAACAGGTGTATTTACTTTAATAGTTCCTTTAGTAACAGCGTTACGAACAGAACCATATTTACCAATTCCGTTAGGATCGGAACCGTTATCGGATCTAGCAACAAATCCACCGATACGAGCTTTATTAGCAGCTATATCAGCTTCTACATATCCTTTATCAACATTACCTTTCCAGATTTCACCAACCATACCAGCGAAATCCCATCCTCTGTCACCTACACCAGTAAGTTTACCGATATAAGCAACATTAGTAAGTTGTCCGCCGTTATCTAATTTGTTAACAAGTCCGGCAATTCCATCTCTACCAGTGATGCTACCAGTTACTTTAATATTCTCAACAGTAGCATTTTTAACAGTTCTAGCAAGAGCAGAAATGTTATCAATCCAAGGCATATTAATATCGACATTAGCTAAGTTAACATCTTTAACCGAACCACCTTCAATACCACCAAATAATTGACGTGTCATATTGTGGATTGAATAACGTTGTCCCTCAACACTTGATAACTTACCTTTAAATGTACCAGGAACATACTCTTTATTTGGAGTTGGTACATTAGCTGCATTTAGATCTGCACCAAGTTTGAACTCACCGCTAGGGTTAGCTTTCATATCTTTTACAAGCTCATTGAAGTTGTAGTAAACATTACCTTCTTTTGCTTTTTGTTTTTCAAAGTAATGAACATACTCTTCGCTAAGTGTGTTATCTGCATTACGTTGAACTAAGTCTGGTGCTTTGGCAGTGACTTTATATAAAGTTTTTCCGTCTTTTTCTACTTCTTCAATCTTGTCAACAGCAAGTCGTGTAACCTTGTTGTCGTGAGTTGTAACTCGTAGGTAAAGTGGGGCAACATCAGCTGGTTTTTCTGTAAGCAAACTAGTATCTGTTTCATTACCGTCAGCGTCCACACTCATCAAGCTTGTTTCTTTGATATTTTTGATTTCAACTTTTTTGAGGTCAATTCTTAGAGGTTCTTCATTCAGAACTACTTCCTCATCGCCTTCACCACGGTCATAAACCATCTTAGTTTCAATCTTATAATCTTTGTAGTATTGTAAATCTGTCAGGCTAGCTGTTAAGTTGTCAGGTGAAACATTCAATGTTTTCACAATCTCATCACCTTTTTTCAGAGTTAAGGTGATAGATTTAATGGCCGCCTTGCTTGGATTTTCTAGACTGTATTTAACATCTGAAGTACGTTTCAAATCCTTAGGTTTAACTGCAGTGAGGGTCAATACTGGTTTTTCAAAGCTCTTAGTACCACGTTTCAAAATTCGGTCTTGAGGGGCCTCAATTACTTCTTCCGTTACTTTTGGTGCATCCTCAGTCTTAACTCCTTTGATAGTATTAAAGGTCTTAGTGATTTTTTTCTGACCTTCTTTACCTTCTTGAGCTACAACTTCTAAACCGTTTTTCAGTTGAGCATCTTCTTCAATCTTTTCTTCGAATGGAATCTTTTCAAGGCTTTCCTCTACAAGAGTTCCTTCAATTGGTTTTGTACCACGGCTTACCTGTTGATTTACAGGCTCCTTGGTCACTTCCGTACTAGTTGAAAGAACTTGGTCAGTTTTGACACCTTCTACCGTTTTATAGGTTGTTTTTGTAACTTGACTTCCTTTTTCACCATTTCGTAGGATAATTTCTTCGTCTGTATACTTAGTTGGATCCTCAGTAGTTTCAGTTTTGTAGTCAAGTTCTGTAGTTGATTCTTCAACAAGGGTTCCCTCAGTCACCTTATACTCAGGTAATTGATCTTGAACAAGTGCTTGACCTGCTTTACCTTCCTCTTGGGTTCCTTTAGACTCTACTATAGCTTCTGGTAGTTCCGGTTGCGTTAAGGATTGACCTTCCTTACCTACCTCTTGAGTTCCTTTAGACTCTACTTTAGCCTCTGGTAGTTCCGGTTGTGTTAGAGCTTGACCTTCCTTACCTACCTCTTGAGTTCCTTTAGACTCTACTATAGCTTCTGGCAATTCTGGCTGTGTTAGGGCTTGACCTTCTTTGCCTGCCTCTTGGGTTCCTTTTGCTTCAACTGGAGCCTCTGGTAATTCAGCTTGTGTTAAGGCTTGACCTTCTTTTCCTTCTTCTTGCGTACCTTTAGCTACTTGGTGAGTTGGTTCAGCTTGTGGTACTGGAGTTGAGGTAGGTTGCACCTCTTTCTTAGTTCCGACTGCAATGACTTGCGGCACAGGATTTTGAACCACTTGGTCTTCAATGACTTCTCTAACTTCTTGACCATTGACCATCGATACTTTAGTTACAAGACGACGCTGACCCTTTACTCCTGCTGTGACGATACGAGTCTTTCCTTCTGCTAGATTCGCGTCTGGACTTGTGACCGTTTCAAAAGGAATCTCCACCAAGCTCTCTTCCTGTCTAACCTGAGGCTTCTCAGAAACTGGTTTTTCTTCAACAGCAGGAGCAACTGGATTCTCTACTACAGATTTTTCGACAACAGTTTCAGGAGTGACAGCAGGTCTTTCTTGAACGACTTCTGTTTTCTCGATTTCATTTGCATTTTGCTTTTCTACTGGCAACTGAGACTTCTCAGCTGAAGCTGGTCTTGATGGATGGAGTTCTGCTTCCTTGAAGTATCCGATGTACTCATAGCCATCAATATGAATAATCCCTTCAGCTAAACCTTCATGTGTAGTGGCCGAAATAGTTTGGTTATAAGAAAGCAATTCTTTATTTTCAAATGCAAATGTCCCGTAAGGCACAAAGGTGCTAGCTCCTAAAGAACCAATCAGAAGAACACCTAGAACCTCTTTGCGACCTTTTTTGGACACCAAAAAGACTGCTAATGAGGCCGTTGCCAAACCAAGACCTGCCAAGGCTAGTTCCTTACTTCCTGTGTATGGAAGTTGTTGACTGTTAGTTGCCTTCTTACGATAAACTACATATAGAATATCATCATCTTGAAATTCTGTAGGAACCTCATGATGAATCAGGGCTTTTTCAGACTCGGTCAATTCCTGCTCCGCCAAATAACGGTAATGAACACTATGAGCACTGCCAACTTCATTGGCTTGAACCTTATCTACTGAAAGGGCACTGGCTCCAAAAAGGAAGGCTCCGATGGCTACAGGACCTACCCCAACAGTTAGCTTACGAATCGAATATTTGGTGATTTTTTCTAGTTGCTGTTTTGTTTTTCTCATTTTCACGACTTTCTAATAGAATCTTGTGGATAATGCGCACGCGCACCTCCAATTAATTTTGGACGACTAGCCAACGCCGTTACGTGGGCATGACCAATCTCTCTCAAAAGAGGACGAATCGGAACCTGAACATGCTTAACATGCATGCCAATTGCAGTGTCTCCGATATCCAAGCCAGCATGAGCCTTGATAAATTCAACCTCAACTGGATCCTTCATAAACTTGAAGGCTGCCAACTGACCTGAACCTCCTGCATGAAGGGTAGGAAGGACACTAACGATTTCCAGACCAAACTGCTCTGCCACCTGACGTTCAACAACGAGAGCCCGATTGACATGTTCACAACCTTGAACAGCTAGATGAATTTCTTTTTCCTCTAAGATATCTAGGATGGTTTTCACAATGATTTCGCCAATTTCTTGGCTGGATTCCTTGCCAATCTGACCACCTATCACTTCACTAGAAGAGAGGCCCAAAACAAAGATAGATCCTTGCTTCAAATTGGCCTTTTCCAATACATCTTCTACAATCTGGCTTGTCTCTCTTTGAATGTCTTTTTCCTTCATACTTGATACCTCTTTTATCACTATCTATCATATCGTTTTTTCTTGTTTTTAGCAAGATAGACAACCTGAAAATCTTACTCCAACCTGCATAAAACTCCCAGAATTGACTGGGAGTTAGCTAGTTTCTATTCTATTTATGTATATTTCAACCGTCGTCCCTTTTTGGGGCCTAGAATCAATCTTCATCTGGTAATGTTCTCCAAAATGAAGTTTGAGCCGTTGGTCAATATTTTGAAGACCAACTCCCCCACGTTTGAGCTGACTTTGACTACTATCGCTAGCATCTTGGAAACCAACTCCATCATCCTCAATACGGATGACCAGTCCTGAATCCTGTTTCTGAACAGAAACTCTAATATGTCCCTGACCTTCTTTTTCCTTAATGCCATGGTAAAGGGCATTTTCTACCAAGGGTTGTAACACTAACTTGGGCAAGACTAGATGATCAAAGGCAGGATTTTCAGCAATTTCGTATTCCAGCTTATCTCCATAGCGTTGTTTCTGGATAAAGAGATACTGGCGGACATGGTTGATTTCGTCAGACAGGCAAATCAAATCCTTGCCTTGATTGAGCGCCAAGCGGAAATAGGTTGCCAAGGACTTGGTCACCTGAACCACGCGCTGACTATCCTGAAATTCAGCCATCCAGATGATGGTATCCAAGGTGTTATAGAGGAAATGCGGATTAATCTGGCTAGATAGGGCTTGAAGTTGGTACTGACGGGTCGTTTCTTCCTGCCTGCGCACATCTGCCATCAGCTGATCAATCTGATCCAACATGGCATTAAATTGGCGAGTCACTTCTCTCAGTTCATAGGCACCAGTTTCCTTGGCACGAAGATTCTGATTACCAGAAGCAATTTCCAGCATGGTATCTCTCAAGTCATTCAGAGGAGCAATCCAGCGCTTGAGACTGAACCATACCAAACAGAGACAAGCAAGAAGAGATGTGACACTAGCCCCAAGCAAGGTCCACATGAGTTGACTCCGAACCTGGTCTAACTTCTCCAACGAAGACACACCAAGCACCGTCCAATCAGTTCCAGCAATCTTTTCCTGACTGACGTAGGATTTGTGATCTGGAGTATAACCCTGCCCTGTCTCAATGTAAGGTTTCATGGCCTCCATTTCGCTAGATGAACTATAAACTGTGTGTTGAGGATGGTAAACAAATTCATGGTTTTCATTGATGATAAAGGCAAAGCCCTGCTGCCCCAACTGGAGTTGGTTAAGATAGGCTTCCAGAGTTTCGTAGGAAATATCCAAACGAAGCACGCCCAGATTGGCTCCCTTGGCATCAACAAGTTCCTGAGTGACAGAAATGACCCACTGACTGTCTGATTTACGAGCTGGAGTCAAAATAGGCATGGCTCCCTGATGAATGGCCTTCTGATACCAGTCCTCAGCCATCATATCAGAGGAAGTTTTCATCTGCACACTATCATCTGTAGAAATGACCTGACCTGATTTGGTGACCAGTACAACAGTTTTCAAATCTTGGTCTGCCTTTAAGATGGTCAAAAACAGATTTCGGATTCCCTTGACCTTGTCTTGACTGGGATTCTCAGCATAGGCTAGGACATCCGTCTGCTGGGTCAAACTAGTCGAGGTGGTTTCTAATTTTTTGATATAGGACTGGATAAAGTGGCTAGTCTGGCTGATAGTCGTCTGGCTATTGCCCTCAATGCTATCCTCAATGGCTGAAGAACTAGATTGATAGTAGAAAGTCCCAACCAAAGCTAGAAGAATGAGAAAGACCAGAAAGATGGAAATAACCATTCTGACTAGGAGAGAAGAACGCTTCATCGGCCTTCTCCCTTCTTAAACTGACGAGGTGTCACACCTGCAATCTGTTTAAAACGTTGGGTAAAGTAGTTCATATCTTCAAAACCAACCTTCTCTGCGATCTCATAAATCTTCAGATCTGTGGTCAGAAGCAAGAGCTTGGCTTGTTTGACACGTTCTCTTACCAGATAATCCTGAAATGGCAGACCCAACTCTTTCTTAATCAAAGAACTCAGATAAGTCGGACTAAAGCCCAAGTTACTGGCCAAGATCTTTAAACTGAATTGGCTATCAGCCAGATGGGACTGGATTTTCTGGGCCATGTTTCCTTCAAACTTATCGGTTAATAAATCTTGTAACTGCTCTTCTTTCTCTTCCTTGTCTAGTTTTTGTTTGATTTTCCCCAACATTTCCTCAATATCCTGACGAGAAAAGGGCTTGAGCAGGTAGTCATCCACACCTAGTTTGACAGCAGACAAGGCATAATCAAAATCATCGTAGCCTGTCAAAAAAACTAGATGAACCTGAGGATAGGTTTCTCGGACCAGACTGGCTAACTGGATGCCATTTAGCTGAGGCATGTTGATATCGGTTAAAATGATATCCGGCACCTGCTTTTGGACCAAGTCCCAAGCCTGTCTTCCATTTTCAGCCTGACCAATGATTTCCATATCGTAGGCTGCTACATTGACCAGCTTGGTCAAACCTTGTCTTACCAGATATTCATCTTCTACGATTAAGATTGTATAGGTCATGCTTCTCTCCTTTGTCACTTACTAGTATCAGTATAGCAAAATTCTCCTCTAACTGCTTAGGAAAGCCCTCTTAATCGACATAATCTAGTAAATAAGCGTAGCCTTTTTCTTCCATTTGGTCTTTGGGAATAAAGCGGATAGAAAGGCTATTGATACAGTAGCGCAAGCCACCCTTGTCCTGTGGTCCATCCGTAAAGACATGGCCAAGGTGAGAATCTCCAACTCGGCTCCGCACTTCCATGCGTGTCATATTGTAGGACTTATCTTCCTTGTAGGTGGCGACATCTGGACTGATTGGTTGGGTAAAACTAGGCCAGCCACAACCAGACTCAAACTTGTCCTTTGATGAAAAGAGGGGTTCACCAGTTGCCACATCAACATAGATACCAGATTCAAATTTATCCCAGTAGCGGTTTGAAAAAGCTCGTTCTGTTTGATTTTTCTGGGTAACTGCATACTCCTCAGGTGACAAGGTCTTTTTCAATTCCTCATCACTTGGTTTAGGATATTTGCTGGCATCAATGACGGGATAGGCTGCCTGATTGACATTGATATGGCAGTAGCCATTTGGATTTTTCTTGAGATAGTCTTGGTGGTAATCCTCAGCCACTACAAAATTCTTCAAGGTCTCCTTTTCAACTGCTAGAGGTTGGTCGTATTTCTTAGCCACCTCATCAAAGACTTGGTTAATCACCTCTAAATCCTTGTCATCTGTGTAATAAACACCAGTACGGTATTGGGTCCCTACATCATTTCCTTGTTTATTTTTGCTGGTTGGATTGATAATGCGGAAGTAATGAAGCAGGATTTCCTTGAGGGAAATTTGATTGGCATCATAAGTAACATGAACAGTCTCCGCATGGCCTGTTTGGTTAATCAATTCGTACTTGGTTGTTTCCCCTCTACCATTTGCATAGCCTGAAACGGCATCTGTTACCCCGGGAACGCGAGAAAAATACTCCTCCACTCCCCAGAAACAACCTCCAGCCAGATAAATTTCGTGCAAGTCTGCATCTTTACTCACTTCTGTTTTTTTCACTGTTTTTCCTCCTTGGCTGACTGCCGCTTTCTCAATTTGCGAGCTATCTGTCCGCCCTGCATTTCGCATCAATAGAAAATAGAAACCGCTTATGGCTAGGAAAAAGATTCCTGCCAAGACAAACAATTTTACTTTATCATTCATGACCTTTCTCTACCCCATTTCTTTCAATGTCTTTAAAATCATATCCTTATCCATAAAACCTGGTTGCGTCTTGACCAGCTTTCCTTCCTTGTCTATAAAGGCTTGAGTTGGGTAAGAGCGAACGCCATAAGTTTCCAAAAGTTTACCTGACGGGTCAATTAAAACTGGGAAATGTTTATAATCCAAGCCCTTGTACCAGTTCTTAAAGTCTGATTCTGCTTGTTCCCCCTTATGTCCAGGAGACACCACTGTCAAGACCACATAGTCGTCTCCAGCATCTTTAGCAATTTCATCCGTATCTGGAAGACTAGCTAGACAGATGGAACACCAAGAAGCCCAGAATTTGAGATAAACTTTCTTGCCCTTGTAATCAGACAAGCGGTAAGTCTTGCCATCTACTCCCGTCAGTTCGAAATCAGCAACTGCCTGACCTTTAGTCGCAGTTTGCGCACTGACTTGTTCTGTTTTGGTTTGCTCCTTCATAGTAGCTTCGTCTGACATATTTTTAGCCGAACAGGCTGCCAAGCAACAGATTGAGCCGACTCCAAGGAGACATGTTTGCCATTTTTTCATTTCTCTTTCCTCTCTATTCAAATAATGTAGTCAAAATGGAAGCATTTCCCAAAAGCACCAAGATTCCCATCACGATAATGAGGAAACCACCCACTTTTTTGAAGGTTCCGAGATAAGGATGGAGCTTTCGGAAATGTTTCAAAACATAGCTGGAGGCTAGAGCTAGAAGCAAGAATGGTAGTGCCAAACCCAGCGTGTAAACCAACATGAGACCAGCTCCCTGCCAAGCACCTGAACCACCTGAAGCCGCCAAGGCTAAAACAGAGGCCAGAACCGGCCCTACACATGGCGTCCAAGCAAAACTAAAAGTCAATCCTAGTAAAAATGCCTGACTATAGCCCTTCCCCTTTTGCCCCTGTCTCTGTAATTGTAGCCTTCTTTCCTTGTAAAGTTCCTGAAAATGTAAGACTTCCATCTGGTGCAAGCCTAAGAGAATGATAACCGCACCCGTCACATACTGAAACCAAGAAGCATAAAGCAAATTACCTAAAAAACCAGCTCCATAACCCAGCAAGATAAAAATAAAGGAAATCCCCGCTATAAAGGCCAGAGTTCGCAATAAACTGACAACTGAGATTAAAAATTTGCCACTAGAAGCCTGAGAACTATCTTTGTCATCCAGTAAGACCCCTGCATAGACCGGTAACAAGGGTAAAATACAAGGAGAAAAGAAGGAAAGAATTCCAGCAAGAAAAACACTGATAAAAAAGATTATATTATCCATTGCCTTCCTCCATTCTTTGATTTGATAGGACTATTATAGACCCAAAACTCCAGAAAAAACAGGGACAATGATAGGGAAAAATAGGAATTTAATCAGGTTATACTTCAAATAAATCAAAAAAACATGAGTAAAAGGGTAAGCTATCTTAGTTTTTTGAGCCAACATTTAGTAAATTAAAAAACAGATTCTTCCATCTATCGCGGAAAAATCTGTCAGATTTACAAAAACTCCAACCACGGTTTACGAACCTTATCTTTGCTGGTTCCTCTGTATTTTTTTAGTTCTAAGAACGCCATTTTGACCATTATTGGTAATAGTCTTACAACAAGGCCTCAAACTCAGCAACGGTCATTCCCAATTGCTGGCTGGCAACCTCAGGTGTTAGAAGACCTTGGCGAACTAGATTTACTAAACCTACTTTTAACCCCTCTTCGATACCCTCTGCACGGCCACGTTCTAATCCTTTTTCTTCAGCTTGTTCCAAGGCATAGTCCTGTGCCAACAATGCCTGTTCTTCTCGCATACGTAGTTGACTAAACATTTTCCTGTCCTCCTCAGACCAGCTCTTGTAGTCCAGCAGTTGGTCTGCCTGGCTGATGGCTCGCTCAGGTTGTTGGGTAAAGGGCTTGTTCCCAAAAAACTCCAACCACGGCTTGCGAACCTCGTCTTTGCTGGTTTCTCTGTATTTTTTTAATTCCAAGAACGCCATCTT